>WRIP01000086.1 GCA_009782665.1 Oscillospiraceae bacterium | reverse complement strand
ACTGGATAAAGGATATCGATTCGATCATACAGTAACTACTACCCAGAAAGCGATACTTAAGGCATTTGGATTTGATGAAACATATATTAAATAGTAAGCCAGTATAATTGCAATTCTTTGAATTGAGTAAGCAGTGAGTATTGTGATCTATTAAAGTCAATGATCTCCCTGTGTATCTGTGGCTGGAGTAAAGACTTATATAAGAATAAGTATCTATCGATCTTAACACTGCACTAAGGAAGAATATTTGGATAAAATGCACACTTTTCAGTGTATAATACTTAGAAGTTGAGATTGTATCAACAAAGTGAGAGAGTCAATATGCTAAACTCAGAGATACTGTCGATATTATCTGGCTGGTTACTGTTATTGTAACTCATATAATAATGTTGACATCCCAACAGTTCATGAGTATTATGATGAATATGTTAACCAGAGCTGTCCATTCCGAGATTTCATCTGCAGGGTTGTCAAATGTTATGATAAGTATTTAGCTCAATATGGGGATGTACAACAGTACAGAGGGTATACATTAGAAAAATATATTGCAAGTAAGACGGGGATACTTTCTGAAGACGTCGTTAGTATCATAATTTGGTATGTCGAATGCTTCACGATGAAAGAAGGTAATTCTTCATTAATTACCGACTGCCCAAACTGTGGTCATAAGGAGTTACTAATAAGAGAAAAGGATGAGAATATACTTTACGAAGAATATTATGAATGTGAAGAGTGTAAATCAACATTTACCTTTTTAGATTTAGAAGATTTCATGTGATATTACTCCCGATACAGTGAGGTACGTCATGAATACAGCTCCATATATTGACTGTGGTGACCTTATACTCAGATTACCTCAGGAAAGTGATATAGCTGATAGATTAAAACTCGGTAGATCATATGAGTTTGTGAAAATGTGCGGAGGTAGTACAGAAGGTATTTTACCTTTTACTGAGAATGAACTGCGTGGGTGGTATGAGAGTATTTGCAAAACACCATGTGCATGGGTCATAGAGCTTAATGGTAGCTGTATTGGTTCAGTAAGCTTAACTGTTCATAAGGATGATAACAAAGCAACCTATGCTATTGGTATTTATGATGAAGCTCTTTTCGGTAAAGGTTATGGTACTAAGGTTACTCGTGTCGTATTGAAATATGCTTTTTATACACTTTTATTACACCGGGTTGATTTGAGAGTTTTAGAGTTTAATACCAGAGCTATACGATGTTATGAGAAGTGCGGGTTTATTCGTGAAGGTATTTTACGCGATGGAGCATGTATTGACGGTGAATATTATTCTGATGTCATGATGAGCATTTTAGAGGATGAATATATAGTCTGAGTTTGCTTCTCAAAGTACACAAAGCATATAGAATAGAGATCTATTAGTTAGCGAGTAAGAAGTATGAGTTACAACATATGATCATTTATTGTACGCAGTAGCAATAGATACGACGACAAAGATCGTGATTTCTATGCTTTTCTTAGCACTATTGTCAGAAAACAGGATATCATCATTTTTGCCTTTCAAGTTGCAGATAGTTAATTGATGTTGCGTTAGTAAATATGAGATGTGAAATAGGTTGAGCAGCGATATTGTTAGGTGAATCCTTTGTTTGAAAAAACAAGTACCGAAATGAAGCCGCTTAGGTCAAGTGGTTCATTCCGGTAAAGGTTTATGGTTCATTACTATATTTTTGTGAAATCAGCCGATCCGTGTTTACATATCGGACATACAAAGTCTACCGGTAGTTCGTCTCCTTCATAGATATATACGCATATATTACAGCGATATCCAGTTTTTTGAACAGGCTGTGGCTTAGGTTTAATATGCTGCTGATAGTATGTATAGGTGACACTGTCAACACTACTGAGTACAACACCGTCGGAAATGGTACTCTTGAACATGGTGTGGGTGTCAAAATCTATTGCGTCAGTTACTTCAAATGACATATAAGCATTGGCATACTTAGTCAGATACAGTACGCCATTCTCACTTCTCGCAACATCGGAAAAGTTGGAGAACTTATCTGTGTTTTTACCGGAGTTGAATCCGAAATGCTCAAAGACGCTAAATGGAGCATCGGTGGTTAGTGTAGAAACATTAAATTTCTTTGAGTTCATAATAAGGTCATGTGTGAAGTTCGCCTTATTCACCGTAATGATACCTTGAAACGGAGCATTGCTAGTGACCTGCATGGCTGTATTGATAATACACCCATTATCTCTCATGCTATCGTTTGCTGTGAGTAGGTAAAGACCGTAACTAAGTTTGAATAATGATGTGTTATCCATATGCTTCTCCTATATATATACGTAGACTGATAGACAAATCTCTATGGTATCGGTGAAGATAGATCCTGCATTGAGTATGGTTTCATAACCTCATCCATATCCTTAACTATCTTAGCATCTATCGCACCACTTGCAGCCATATCATAGAGTATCTCCATGGTTTGTTCATGATTACGTGCATCATGGTATGGACGAGGTTCACTTACTGCTTGGTAAATATCGATACATGCCATTAGCCTCGCATTGAAATCCAACTCATGAGATGCTTTCCCCAACCAATATCCTCTGCCGGTTAGTTTCTCATGATGATCGGTAGCCCAGTTATTAATTTTTTCAAAATCCGGAATGTGATTCAATAACATTCTTGAATGATGTACATGTTCCTTAATAACACTGAACTCGTAATCATCAAGCTTTCCAGGTTTCTCGAGGATATCAATAGGGGTACGAATCTTCCCAATATCATGTAGTGCTGCTGCCAGGAATAGGGCAGCTTTTTCTGTATCATCATAGCCATAGTGCTCAGCCATAACCCATGCACGGTTTGCTATCTGGGAAGTATGTTTTTGGGTAAACTCCGACTTATAATCTATAACATGAGCCAGAAAACCAGCAGCACGCATTACCGAAGGATCTGTAATATCTACATACCATGCGGGTAGAGCCTTATCTATCGTCGCAGATATATTATCGTCAAGCAAACTCTCGAGACAATCAGTATCCAATACATCAAGCAATATCTCGATAGCTTCTTTAGTGGAGTATTCATTCGCATATTCGGCTATCTCATCTCGAAGTGCAGGTAGAGTTTTCGGAGTAATAGTTTGGAGACGGTGTTCGACATCAATCGAATCAACTGCTGCAATGAGCGTAGCCTCAAACGGATACTCTCCTTCACGTTTACGAAAAGGTCCCTCACCCGTACCTCTTTCATGATGATAGAGTATATACCCATCGAAATTCTTCTTGAAGGGTAACCATGATACATTCTGCTGTCCCTTTTCACAATGAAGTACAATGTTACGTTCTCTGTCGGGATTGTTCTGTAGCGATAGTCGGTATTCGGTAAGTGCATTATCATGAAAAAGAGCACAGGTTGCGAGAGCTAAAACCGCATCATCATCATACCCCAATTCGCGACCCATTCTAGCGCATAAAGAGGCAACTCTCATGCTATGATGCTCGCTTGCACCTATCTGTTCTTCCTCAATAATGTCAAAAGCACGTGAAAATACAATACAGAGTTTGTCCATCCGTATAATCATAAGCATGCCCTCCAGAAGTTAATAGTAACCCTATTGTATCATATATTATGATATTATAGGATATTGTTATCGAGATTTTACACTTTACGTATATATCCCTCTCTGATGATGAAAAGTTTGTATTGAGAGGTATTGAAATTAGACTTTTCTTGTCTGTGTAGCCTAGTAAGTCTATATTCAAAGAAGCTTCATGACGAAATGTTTCGTTGTGAAATATACTCAGTGTATTAGAGATTCATACATTTCGTCGAACATACTCACGTTTTAACTCTAATAGAGTTAGTGGCAGAGTACTATCGCCAATGCTAACAGATAATATATCAATATGAAACCGTGTAAAGACTAATCTGAATATATGTAGACTCTATTACTGCGATATTACAGACAGGCACATAATGCTTGGAAAAGGTATTTCGTTAAGATGGTATTATCACAGTCGATAAATAGATGAAGAGTATCCCTGATTGCATGGAAATTAAGGTTTCGCAGCAGAGGGTAATCGAAGAGTTTGTATCGTGGATTTGACAAAGCATATCAACCTCTGTATAATTCTCTTTGTAAAGCACATACGCTTTACAAACACCAATCAATCGTATATTGTGAGTTATCATTATGAAAAATCTGGATATATCATATCTCTTAGACATATATGGTCCTGTTTTAACTGAAAAACAACGGGATGTTGTCGAACTCTACTACTGCGAGGATCTTTCACTCGCAGAGATAGCGGAGATATGCGGTATTACCCGTCAAGGTGTTCGAGACTCAATAAAGCGAGGCGAAGCAGTCATACTTGAACTTGAAGAAAAACTAGGTTTTGTCAAGAAGCTCCAGGACCTATATAAAACGGTTGATGAGGTTAGAGGATATACTAACGAGATAATCCTATACAATGATCGTATTGCATACTCTGAGCAGATAAAACGACTGGCAGAAAGCATAATGACATCTCTTTCTAGTATTGATGAGGAATAGAATAGATGGCGTTTGAAGGACTAACTTCAAAATTCAATAACATTTTTTCAAAGCTTCGTTCACGAGGAAAACTCACCGAGCAGGATATCGACGCTGCAATGCGAGAGGTGAGGCTGGCGTTACTCGAAGCCGATGTCAACTATCGGGTAGCTAAGGATTTCAGTGAAAACATCAAACAACGTTGCATCGGTGAGCAGGTTATGCAGAGCCTAACGCCTGCTCAGCAGGTGATTAAGATAGTAAACGAAGCTCTGACCGACCTAATGGGAATGGGAGCTCGTGAGATTAAATTGAACTCCTCCAAACCTACCGTAATACTCATGTGCGGACTACAGGGAAGCGGTAAGACTACTCATGCTGCTAAACTCGCTAAGATGTACAAGACTAAAGGATACAGACCGTTACTAGTCGCCTGTGACATATATCGTCCGGCGGCAATCGAACAGTTGAAGTTAGTGGGTGAAGCTGCAGAAAGCACTGTCTTTGAGATGGGACAGGAGGATCCGGTTAAGATAGTCAAAGCTGCGTATTCTCACGCCAGAGACTACGGCAACAATATTGTAATAATAGATACTGCCGGTCGACTTCACATCGATGAACAATTGATGGATGAGCTTAAGAATATAAAGAACACCATCGAAGTCGATGAGACACTCTTGGTGGTAGATGCTATGACCGGTCAGGATGCCGTCAACGTCGCCGAGAATTTCTCGAAGGATATCGGAATTGATGGCGTTATCATAACTAAACTCGATGGTGATTCGAGAGGCGGTGCCGCGTTATCCATCTTAGCCGTAACCGGGACACCCATTAAGTATGCCGGAATCGGTGAGAAGATAGATGATCTGGAGGTGTTTCACCCCGAAAGAATGGCTTCCCGTATCCTCGGAATGGGAGATGTGCTGACCCTCATCGAGAAGGCAGAACAAGAGTTCGATGAAAAGCAAGCAATAGAGATGATGGGCAAGATAAAGAAGGGCTTCGATATGGACGACCTTCTGACGCAGTTAGCTCAACTGAAACGAATGGGTAACATGAAGCAGATTCTTGCTATGATGCCGGGTGGAGCGAATATACCGGATGAAGCGTTGGACGAAAAAGCATTTAAGCGTACCGAGGCGATAATTCAATCGATGACTACCAAAGAAAGACAAAGACCGGATATCATTAACGCCTCACGAAAACGACGTATTGCATCGGGTTCGGGTACCAAGGTAGAGGATGTAAACCGACTACTCAAACAATTCGAGCAGATGAATAAGATGATGAAGATGATGTCTCGTCCGGGTAAGAGAAAAAGCAGGATGCCGGGTATACCGGGTATGCCGCTATCGTTCTAAATAATAAAAAGAGTAATACATATATAGATAAAATTTGGAGGAAAAACATGGCAGTAAGAATCAGATTACGTAGGATGGGAACCAAGAAAAGAGCATTTTATCGCATTGTTGTGGCTGACAGCAGGTTTCCTAGAGACGGTAGATTTATCGAAGAAA
>WRIP01000085.1 GCA_009782665.1 Oscillospiraceae bacterium | reverse complement strand
AGTTGAATATACCATAACTTGTCTTGCCTGTGATCTGTACATTGCCGCCGATATATTCGATTGTTCCTACATTCAACATCCCTTGGTTGCCGGTTATTGTTCCACCCATTATACGGGATATTAGGTTAGAATTATCATTCTGTAGTGCTACGGTACCTTCAAACACGCCGCCGCTTATGGTTTCGATTTTTGCTAGGGCATTTCGCCGTATTAGTAGCACTCCGAAGTTGGGACCGGTAAAATGTCCGCCGGATATCGTACCAATTCCGGTAGTCGTAATCTCACCTTCTATCCATATACCTGCTGTCTTGTCGGTGCTTGTAGTGCCGTTTCTTTTTGCTACAAATGCACCGCCACTTATTTCATCTACCCAACCAGCACGAATTACCACTAACCCACAGTTACGGGTCGCTTCGAAGTATCCTCCAGATATGAGACCTATTCTTGCGTAGTTTTGTACAAATACTGCATGTCCATGCAACGTGACGGTATTGTCAGTTTGGTAGAAACTACCACCCGAGATTAAATCTATCCTTGTTCCTTGGTCCGTAATGTGAACGGCGTCTATTCTACCTACAAAGGTACCTCCGCTAATTTCGCTGAGGGTAGCACCATTTTCCAAGCTGAGCGGAGTATCGCCTGCAGTAAAGTATCCTCCACTGATGCTTCCGGATACACCAGGTCCGCTGAGTAACAAAGCTACTGTACCACTACTTCTCATAACAGTAGTCTCTTTGACATGGATGCTTCCATCAAGGACACTGATGCTGCCAAGGAAGGTCAAACTATCACCGGAATCTTCTCCCAGAGTTAGGGTTCCGCCGTTGACCTTAATATGTCCACCCGTATATGCTACGCTGTGCGCACCCTCAATAGACAGTATTGTCATGGTTGAGGTGATTATGATATCGTTTGATATAGAAATATCATCTAAGATCTCGATTGTTGTACTGTTCATTTGGTTGGCGTAATCTACTGCATCTTCTAATGAAGTATAGTAGTCCTGAGTTTCACGGATTCTGATAGGACCTGCTGCTGAACGCGAAACCCCGCCACGCGCTTTTTGAGACATCTCAGCTTCAACTAACTCTTCAGTTAGCTCTGACTCGTCCTCTAAATCTTCTGTCTCTGACAGATCGTCTAGTGATTCAGCCGGATGTTCTGTTGTTTCATCATCTGATTCATCAGATTGAGTCTGTGCTGATTCTTCGGGTTCGGACTGTAAATTACCCGACTCCTCGGAATCGATAATGTCGACAACCTCTTGGTCATCCTGTTCGAACTGCTCGGATACAGCAGGTTGATCGACTGTCTCCGCTTGTGTGTCTTCTGCAAACGCAGTTATCGGCAGTATGCTAAATAGCATAAAGACTGCAAGTAATACTGCGAGCAGATTCTTAAATGTGTGTTTCATAGTAGAACTCCCTTTCCCATAAATTTTTGTAGTTGTGCGAGATGATTGTCTATATTTGTTTGACAGTCAGCACCGCTTGCTACGACATTATCTTAAAGGATGAAGTTCCTCGAAGGTCAATAGGGTGTCAGTATCATTTTTAAAAATATTTTTTAACTTTTTTCATACAGATAAAACCTCGATTAATGGGAGGTTTGGGGTATTATATAGTATTGTTTTCGAGAAAGTACTGAAATAAAAATAGAAATAAATGAAAAAAAACATACAAGTAACTGAAAGGTTTTTGGTTACAATACCATAATGCATAAGCGAAAAACTAATGTAACAGTAACAAAACAACTGTTTGTTTGGTGTATGTTACAAAAGAACAATCTAAATGATATACAATCTGCACAAATACTCCTCTAAACAGAAAAGGATAACATCGACAGTAATGTCGACCGATTAACTCAGCATAAAAATAGCCGCAGTAGCTGCGGCTATTGTTAAAGGTATTACTGTTTGCTTCTTCGGCTAGATCATCAACTCACAGATATCGTTTGCAAATGATACAGGGTCTTCGATGGGTAGACCTTCGATTAACAAAGCTTGGTTGTACAGTAGTTGAGCATACATACTTAGTTTATCTTGGTCAGCCTCTGCTAGATTGACTAGTACCTGAAATACCGGATGGTTGCCGTTAATCTCGAGTACACGTTCAGCCTTAGGCTGTCCATCCATCGGCATGGCACTCAATACCTTCTCCATCTCTAGTGAAAGCGGACCATCACTGGTGATCCAAACCGGATGACTCTTAAGGCGCGTTGAGAGCCTTACCTCCTTGACCTTGTCATCCAATGCATCCTTTAACGCAGTAAACAGATCTTCATGTAACTTCGCTTGTTCTTTACTAACCTCTTTCTCGATATCGGTTTCAAGATCCAGGTCACTGTCGGAAACGCTCTTTATCTCTTTTTCTTTGTATTGACGAATCATCTTCATAGCAAATTCATCAATATCTTCGGTTAATGCTAGAATATCATATCCGTTATCAAGTATCAGCTCTGCCTGTGGGAGTTGTCGAATCCGTGATATACTTCCGCCGGCAGCATAGTATATCTCTTTTTGATCCTCTGGCATACTCTCTTGATATTCCGCCAGTGTCACCATCTTATCTTCCTTAAGAGAGTGATAGAGTAACAGATCCTGTAGTTTTTCGCTATCTGCTCCGAAGCTGTTATATATCCCAAACTTTATCTGTAAACCGAAATTTTTGAAGAACTCTTCGTACTTCTCTCTGTCATTTTCTTGAAGGTTCATCAGTTCGTTCTTTATTCTACGATCGAGATTCTTCGCTATCAGTTGAAGCTGTGAAGATTGTTGCAGAATCTCTCGTGAGATGTTTAGTGACAGGTCAGGGGAGTCGACCAACCCTTTTACAAAGCTAAAACAATCGGGTAGCAGGTCAGCGCACCTATCCATTATGAGCACACCGTTTGAGTATAGCTGTAGACCTTTTTCATACTCCTTGCTGTAGTAACCATAAGGGGCACGCCCTGGAATATACATTATACCACTGAAACTCACCAACCCTTCAGCATTAAAATGAGTATATGTGAGTGATGGTTCATAATCATGGAACTTATCCTGGTAGAATTGTTGGTAGTCTTCTTCCGACAGTTCATTCTTATTGCGACGCCAGAGCGGTACCATGCTGTTGAGTGTCTCAATTTCGGTATAGCTCTCATATTCAGGCGGAGTATCACTGTCAGCATCTTCATTCTCAATCGGACGAGTTCTAGTGACCGACATCCTGATGGGATACCGAATATAGTCTGAGTATTTTTTAACTATTCGTTTCAAGGTATACTCATCTAGATAGGTGGAATAGTCTTCCTCACCAATATCATCTCTCAAAATCAACGTCACGGTGGTGCCGTGTTCATTGCGTTGGTCATTCTCTAGTTCGGTGACGGTATATCCATCAGCTCCTTCCGAATACCACATACAGGTAGTCTCGCTGCCATATGCTCTGCTGATGACAGTAATAGTTTTACTGACCATGAAGGAGGAATAGAAACCGACTCCAAACTGACCAATGATATCTATCTCCTGTTGATTATCGGCATCTACATCAACTGCTTCATCTTCCGGGTAGTCGGAGGTTATCGTACGCTCTCTTTCCAGCTCCGCTTTGTTGTCGTTTCGAAAATCCAACGTTCCACTACGGGCTATCGTACCTAGGTTACTCTCTAGCTCGGATTGGCTCATACCGATGCCGTTGTCGATAATAGAAAGGGATCGGTTTTCTTGGTCGACCTCAATCCTTATCTCAAAATCACTTCGATCGAACCCTTTTCCACCTTCGGCAGAAGCTACAAAGTAGAGTTTGTCCATCGCATCCGACGCATTGGAGATTAGCTCTCTTAGAAATATCTCCTTGTTGGTATATATAGAGTTGATCATCAGGTCGAGTATTCGTTTTGATTCGGTCTTAAACTGCTTTTTTCTCATTCATAAAGCTCCTAAAATTGTTTTTAGAAAAGGATTCTGTTTCGTATCTCTTTCACTTTTGCAATGACTTCTTGTTGGTCAATGAAAGAAATCTGTCCTTTTTCCATTAATATTGTACCACCAACAATCACCGTGTCAACATCGGATGCCTGCGCGGAATATATGAGGCTTGAAGCGAGGTTTCCCGGTGGATTCATATGAGGTTTACTCATATCTATCATGATGACATCTGCCAGCTTTCCTTCGATTAACTCTCCGGTATTATTGAATCCGGCAGCTTTAGCTCCATTACTTGTGGCCATTTCAACTATCGTCGCCGCATCTAGCAGGGTAGGGTCTTTTTGTGTACACTTATGCAGCAATGCAGCCAGATGCATCTCCTCGAACATATTCAGGTTATTATTGCTCGCAGCCGAGTCGGTTCCGAGCGTTACATTGATGCCTGCATCTAGCATCTTGGTTACTGGAGCCACTCCACAGGCCAGCTTGAGGTTGCTACTCGGGCAGTGGACTACATTTACCTCATACTGTTTCAGCAACTGTATGTCCTTATCCGATAGAATGGTACAGTGAGCGGCAATCGTCGGGCAGTCAAACACCCCAGCTGAGGCAGCTAGTTCAACGGGAGACATCGAATACTTCTTATAACAGTCGGTTACCTCTGAAGCTGTCTCAGCTAGGTGTATATGTATTCTACTGTCGAGAGATTTTGCAATATCTGCAGCTTGAACTATCGTCTGCTTCTCGTAGAGGTAGACGGAATGTACTTCAATCCCGGTAGTGATGTTGCCTTTATTGTGCCATCGTTCTAAAAAGGTTTCGTAGCCTTCAACATCGACCGATTCCGCTGTACCTCTGACTGCTGCGTTAATCAACCCATAGGATATATGTGCTCGTATACCACTTTCGCTGATAGCAGCAGCGATACTGTCGGTGTGAAAATACATATCACAAAAGCAGGTCACCCCGCTTCGTATCATCTCCAATATACCGAGTAAAGATCCGTAGTAGATATCTTCCGAACTCAACCGGCCTTCCAATGGTATAATAGAATCAAACAACCATTCCCTAAACGGTAGATCATCACCGATATTTCTTAGCAGGGTCATGGGACTGTGGGTGTGCGCATTGACCAGACCCGGCATGGTGATATACCCGCTACCATCAATAGTTTTATCAGCTATGAAATCAGCCGGAATCGCTCCTATACTCTTGATTATAGTATCTTCAATGAATACAGAGGTATTGTACAGAGCGTTTCCATCCGACTGCAGCAGATTAGTGTCTTTTATCAGTATGTTCATTTACCTAACCGCTTCTTCTCAGATATTCCTCTTGCTCAGAGGTTAGTTTGTCTATTTCAATATTCCAAGACTTAAGCTTCATTGAGGCGACTAAGGAATCGATGGATTTTGGCACGTCATATACTCCGGGTTTAAGCTGCTTATGATTCTCGAGCAGATACTTTGCCGAGAGAATCTGAAGTGCAAAGCTCATATCCATGATCTCTGCAGGATGTCCGTCACCACAGGCAAGGTTAACCAACCTACCTTCACCGAGTACATTAATCCATCTACCATCTTCCATCATATATCCGGTGATGTTTTTTCGCTGTTCTTTGATTTCTATTGCCATCTCCTGCAGTTCGGGTAGGCAAATCTCACAGTCAAAATGTCCCGCATTACATAGGATGACATTATCCTTCATCTTAGCAAAGTGATCCTTGTGTATCACACGATTGCAACCGGTCACAGTAATGAAGAGATCACCGACTGCGGCTGCTTTATCCATAGTCAGTACATCAAAACCATCCATGACTGCTTCAATCGATTTTATTGGATCTATCTCGGTGATGATAACCCTGGCACCGAACCCTTTAGCACGCATGGCGACCCCTTTTCCACACCAACCATAGCCTGCAACCACCACCGTTTTACCGGCTACAATGAGATTAGTGGTTCGGTTGATGCCATCTAATACCGACTGTCCGGTTCCGTATCTGTTGTCGAACAGGTACTTAGAGGAAGCATTATTTACCGCAACCATCGGAAACTTCAACAGGTTTTCACGTTCCATCGAACGCAATCGAGTAATTCCAGTGGTTGTTTCTTCGCATCCACCCCAAAGATTCTTCATCAGGTCGGTGCGTTTTTGATGCAGCATGGCTGTGAGATCCCCTCCATCATCGATA
>WRIP01000084.1 GCA_009782665.1 Oscillospiraceae bacterium | reverse complement strand
AATGGTGTTCTGATGAACACCGATGATGATACTATTGTCATTCTGCCATAGCATAAAGACATCATCATCGACGCTGACAGTATCAAATGCATACTGCTCGAGTGCTAGATTAAAACTGGGATCCTTTGAATCACTCCAAATATATTTCATGATGTATTTCTTTCTTGATTTTTTCTTTACCTATCTATCCGTTCTAACCATTTACCATCGAAATCCCTATTGAAATGGAACTAATAGCTAGTATTTTGTATTTTTTATTTTGCGTATCTATATGCAGCTAACTAACGACTGCAGGCTGACTTCATAACTTTAATATATTAAACTAGTAATATCAAGTACGAAATCATTTATGCTACAGATAAAGACATACGCAAGAGCTTTTTGATAGAAACATATTAACTCGCTTACTGTCACTTTTACCAATATTAAGTATGAAGATTAGGAATATGTATGAAAACAATATCTGCCGCTCTTAGCTGATTGATTTTGACCCTCTTATTGTGATATATTTATCTCAATTAAGCGAAAGTTGAGGTTGAACAATTGGCAGAAGATAAGGTAACCCCGTTATATGATAAACACGTTGAGTTAGGTGCAAAAATGGTCCCATTTGCGGGATATATTATGCCTATTCAATACTCTGGTATTATAGCCGAACATATGGCTGTTCGCGAAAAGGCTGGAATCTTTGATGTATCCCATATGGGCGAGGTAATCATCGAAGGAAAGGATGCCTTAAAAAACATTAATTATCTGCTCACCAACGATTACACCGATCTGAGAGACAACCGTATTCGTTACAGTTTACTGTGCTATGAACATGGCGGTGCCGTAGACGATTTGTTGGTCTATCGTTACAATGAAAACAAATATATGCTAGTACTCAATGCCTCGAACTGTGAAAAGGATATTGCGTTTATGAAGCAACATCTGTTCGGTGAGGTCACGCTAACCGATATTTCAGATATCACGGGAGAGGTTGCACTACAGGGACCTAACTCGGTAGCGATTATGGAAAAGATTTTAGGGAATTCCGATTCTCTTCCTAAACGTTACTATTCCTTCCTCGATAACGTAATACTCGACGGTTCGTCCTGCTTGATCTCAAGAACAGGATATACGGGTGAGGATGGGTTTGAGATATACTGTTCCAGTGACGATGTCGTGAAGATATTCAGCCTGCTGCTAGAAGTAGGGAAGGATTTCGGTCTGCTCCCGGCAGGTTTAGGAGCACGTGATACCCTTCGACTCGAAGCATCCATGCCGCTCTATGGACATGAGCTCAGCGAAAACATAACCCCATTTGAGGCATCACTCGGATTTGCAGTTAAGCTAAATAAGGAAGACTTTTTAGGTAAAGCTTCACTGACCGCAGGTAGTGAGCCCGCTAAAACCCGTGTAGGTCTGAAGATTACCGGCAGAGGTATTGCCCGTGAAGGTTGTATCGTCAAGTACGGTGATGAGGAGATAGGATATATCACCTCCGGCACCCACCTCCCCTATCTCGATGGAGCCTATGCAATGGCTATCATCGACAAGAGCTCTGCATCGATTGGTACAAAACTAGTCATCGATGTCAGAAACCGTCCGGTAGAAGCTGAGGTTGTACCTCTTCCCTTCTACAAGAGATAGAAGACTTTGTCCATATATTAAACCAATATATATATTATGTTTTAGAAAGGAACATCAACATGGAATATCCAAAATACTTATCCTATTCATCAACTCATGAGTGGGTAGAAGACTTGGGTGACAACAAAGCTCGAATCGGCATTTCAGATTTTGCTCAACATTCAATGGGTGATATCGTATTCGTGAACCTACCCGAGGTAGGTGATGAACTACTCTCAGGCGAAAGCTTTGGCGACGTCGAAAGTGTCAAGGCCGTGTCGGAACTCTACTCTCCGTTTTCTGGAAAAGTCTCTGCTATTAACGAACAGCTACTTGATAGTCCAGAACTCATCAACGAGAAGCCGTATGAGTCATGGATGTTGGAAATGGAAGATATCTCGGATTCCGAAGAATTACTTGACGCAGATGCTTACGAAGCACTTTGCGACAGTGAAGAACACTAATTACAAATAGCCGGAAATATATTTCGATATATTTCTGGTTTTTGTTATGAAATTGAGATATCTATCTCAATTTCGCCAACAAAATACTGTCTCGAAAGGAGTACATATGGGAAACTATCTACCTTCTACCGATTATCAGCAGAAGGAAATGCTTGATGTAATAGGGTTAGATTCTCTTGATGCCCTGTATAGTGATATACCGGAAGATCTAAAGTTGAATCGTACCTTGGCCATTCCGAATGGTAAAAGCGAATCGGAGATCCTGAAGTTCTTCTCGGAACTGTCTGAGATGAACACCGTCTATCCATCGGTATTCAGAGGAGCCGGAGCCTATCGCCACTATATCCCTTCGATTGTGCAATCCATTACCTCAAAGGAAACTTTCTTAACTGCATATACCCCCTACCAGGCTGAACTGTCTCAAGGCATACTTCAGTCGATTTTTGAGTATCAAACTATGATCGCTGAACTCACAGGTTTAGATGTATCAAATGCTTCGGTCTATGACGGAGCTTCTGCCGTAGGTGAAGCTGCGGCAATGTGTCGTGACAGAAAACGCAGTGTAACGCTTATCTCCGCTGCTGCCAATCCCGAGGTTATTGATACAATTACCACCTACTGTAACAGCTCCAACTACGAAGTGGCACTAATCCCGGTTGTGGACGGCGTCACCGACAAGGAAGCATTGAAGCAGCTTTTAGTTGAGAACGTCTCAGCGGTTTATATCCAACAGCCAAATTTCTACGGACAGATTGAGGATTGTAGTGATTTTGCAGAGATAATCCATGATGCAGGTGCTAAATTCATTATGGGCATCAACCCGATAGCCGCAGCTATTCTCAAAACTCCAGGTGAATGTGGTGCGGATATAGCGGTTGGTGAAGGTCAACCTTTAGGTATGCCATTATCATTCGGTGGACCATATCTTGGTTTCATGGCAACCACAAATGAAATGGTACGGAAACTACCCGGTCGCATAGTCGGACAAACCACCGACGATGAGGGTAGACGTGCATTTGTACTGACCTTACAGGCCAGAGAGCAACATATACGTCGTGAAAAAGCCAGTTCGAACATCTGTTCCAACCAAGCCCTTTGTGCCATGACTGCCGCGGTATATATGGCGAGTATGGGACCGGACGGTATGAAGGATGTAGCTATGCAATGCATGTCTAAAGCACACTACCTCATGCAACAACTGGATACCATCGGTCTTAAGCGTGTACACAGCGGACGATTCTTCCATGAGTTCGTCACCGACTGCAGCGATACCGACCGAGTGCTTGCTCACCTCGCGAGCAACGGAATACTCGGAGGATTACCGGTTGAATCAGGTATACTCTGGTGTGCAACCGAAATGAACACCAAAGCAGATATTGATAAACTAATACTCTTAGTGAAGGAGGTCATATAATGAAGCTCCTATTTGAGAAAAGCATTGATTCAAGAAAGAGCAGTTTTCTAGCCGAATGTGATGTACCAACCATCGACCTTGATAAGGATATATTGAGAGAACAGTCGCTGAATCTTCCTTATCTGTCGGAGGTTGACATATCAAGGCACTACTCACAACTTGAGAGAAGAGCTCATGGTGTGAATAACGGATTCTATCCGCTCGGAAGCTGTACCATGAAGTACAATCCCACAATCAACGAAAAGGTAGCTAAACTACCCGGTTTTGTTGATGTACATCCTTTGCAACCCGAAGAGACTGTCCAGGGATGTCTAAAGGTATTAGCTCTTGCCAAAGAGTATCTCACCGAAATAACCGGAATGGACGACATGACCTTCCAACCTGCAGCTGGTGCCCACGGTGAGTATACCGGAATACTTCTGATACGTCAGTATCACATCAAGCACGGCAATGTAAAGAGAAACAAGATAATAGTTCCTGACTCGGCTCACGGAACTAATCCAGCTACCGCAGCTATGTGTGGTATGGAGGTCATCGGCATCCCTTCGACCGAGGACGGTTTTGTCGATCTCGACAAACTCAGAGCAGCGGTCGGTGAAGACACTGCCGGTATCATGCTCACTAACCCCAATACACTCGGTATCTTTGAAAGAGATATCAAGCAGATTACACAGATAGTTCATGACGCCGGAGGCTTAGTCTACTATGACGGTGCAAATCTGAACGCAATCATGGGTGTCACCCGTCCAGGTGATATGGGATTTGACTGCATTCACCTCAACCTCCACAAAACATTTGCCACACCACATGGCGGTGGCGGTCCCGGTTCCGGTGCCGTTGGATGCAAACAGTTCTTAGCTGAGTATCTACCTAAGCCGGTGATCGAGCTTGCCGACGGGCAATATTCCTTTGTGAACGATCTCGAAAACAGCATCGGGAAGGTAAAGAGTTTCTACGGCAACTTCTTGGTGGTGGTAAAAGCCCTTGCGTACACCATGACGCTGGGCAATGAAGGTATACCGCTTTCTGCTATGAACGCAGTACTCAACGCCAACTATCTCATGAAGCTGCTCAGTGAATGCTATACCATTGCGAAACCCGGTATCTGCATGCACGAGTTTGTCATCACAATGGATAAGGAAGCGAAAGAACATCATGTGACTGCAAATGATATCGCTAAACTTCTCATTGACCATGAGATTCATCCACCTACCGTTTACTTCCCTCTCATCGTTCCGGAAGCACTTATGGTTGAGCCAACCGAAACAGAAGGCAAGGAAACATTGGACGAAGCGGCAGAGGTTTTCCTTTCGATTTATCGGAATGCAATAAACGATCCCGAATCGGCACATAAAGCACCGGTTTTGGCTCCTATCGGTCGTCCCGACGGAGTAGGAGCTGCGAGAAATCCCATTCTAAGATACAAAAACGAGGATTAATATGGATTATGATTTAGTTATCATCGGAGGTGGTCCGGGTGGATACGAGGCAGCCCTTCATGCCGCCGAACACGGTATGAAAACGGCTCTAGTTGAAGCAAACAATCTGGGGGGTACCTGCCTCAATCTGGGGTGTGTACCTACCAAAGCTTTGTTACACTCAGCTCACTTGGTCGATAGCTTTAATGAATCAACAGTCTTTGGTGTTACTGCCGGTGAGGTCAGTTATGAGTTATCCGATATCTACACGAGAAAAGACAGTGTCGTTTCGACGCTGCGTAATAGTTTGGAACGATTACTGAAATCGAAGAAGATTGATGTGTTTATGGGGTATGGAAAGATAACCGACAAACACATAGTTGAGGTTAGTAGTTCAGAAGAGACTTTTACCTTAAGCTCACAGAACATCCTAATCGCTTCCGGATCAAGGTCATCCATGCCACCTATTAAGGGGATTGACTCTGAAGGGGTGACTGGCAGCGACTCACTAATTAATTCACCACCAGATTTCAAGTCTTTGCTCATAATCGGCGGTGGTGTAATCGGTGTTGAATTTGCCTCAGTCTTTTCGTCATTCGGTATAGAGGTCACCATTATCGAGAGTATAAGTCGTATCCTTCCGCTCATGGACAGAGAGATTAGCATGAGTTTAGCGATGGTACTCAAGAAACGAAATATTACCGTGATTACCGATGCACTGGTACAGGAGATTGTGAAATCTGGCAATCTACTTACCTGCAACTTTCTCAAAGGAGAACAAGATAACTCTCTTGAGGTAGAACATATCTTAGTTGCTACCGGGCGTGTGCCCAACTATACCAATCTCTTTGATGAGAGTCTAGGCATCGAGACTAAACGCGGTATTGTAGTCGATGAAATGTTTAGAACCTCCTGTGAAGGAGTTTATGCAATCGGTGATGTAGTCGATTCGAACATTCAACTCGCTCACGTAGCATCAGCTCAGGGCATTGCAGCAGTCTCATATATGTTGAATCTCGAATCCAAAGCAATAGATTTTGCTAATATCCCTGCTTGTATCTATACCAAGCCCGAGATAGCTTCGGTTGGCATGACCGTTGAGTCAGCCAAACAAATGGGTTTGCCCGCTAAAACGCAGAAATACATAATGGGAGGAAATGCCAGAACCTTAATTGAAAACTCCGAAAGAGGTTTCATTAAGCTGGTTATTTCTGAGGATAACGGAAGAATACTCGGAGCTCATCTGATGTGCGAACGCGCCAGTGATATAATCGGCGAGTTG
>WRIP01000083.1 GCA_009782665.1 Oscillospiraceae bacterium | reverse complement strand
ATATTTGCGGTTGAAGCCCTTCCCGGTCAGTATGATCAAGCGGCAGATTCGGCAGCTGAATCTATACGGCTCATCAATGATGGTATAAAACCTTTGGTTCAAACTGCCAAGATATATGTCTTATACGGAGATATCAGCGAGCAGCAACTCGGGCGGATAAAACGTTACCTCATCAATAGTGTAGAAAATCGCGAGTGTTCACTCGAACCAAAAGATTCCTTAGCGAGACAGTATGATGAACCGCAGGATATCATCACCCTAGACGGGTTTAAGGGGTTGGATGACGATGCGCTGAATAATTTTCTGAACACATATTCACTAGCACTGGATATTGACGATCTCAGATTGACCCGCGAATATTTCCGATCGATAGAAAGAGATCCGACGATCACCGAAATACGCGTACTCGACACCTACTGGTCAGATCACTGCCGACATACCACCTTCCTGACCGAAATCACTGATGTCGATATCTCTGACGAAATTTTGCAGCAATCCTTCAATCGTTATCTATCACTGAAACAACAGTTAGGACGGAGTGATCGTCCGACCACCCTGATGGATATTGCTACAGCAGCAATGAGGTATCTCAAATCGATAGGCAAACTCGATAAGCTGGACCAATCCAAGGAGGTCAACGCCTGCTGTGTCAGGACTAAGGTTCAAGTCGATGGCAAGCCACAAGACTGGCTTCTGTACTTCAAGAACGAAACCCACAATCATCCTACCGAAATTGAGCCTTTCGGTGGAGCTGCCACCTGTGTGGGTGGCGCAATACGAGATCCGATGTCAGGTCGCTCATATGTCTTCCAGGGGATGCGTATAACCGGAGCAGGTGATGTCAGAGCCGCATATGAAGAAACACTTGACGGAAAACTACCTCAACGATATATCACTACTACAGCTGCTGCGGGCAACAGTTCCTACAGCAATGCTGCAGGACTTACTGCCGGATATCTAGATGAAATATATCATCCGGGATATGTAGCAAAACGAATGGAACTCGGTGCATTAGTCGGTGCTGTCAAAGAAACCAACGTCGTAAGAAGAGAACCAGTCGAAGGAGATATTGTTCTGCTATTGGGAGATAAGACAGGACGTGATGGAATCGGCGGTGCTACTGGCAGTAGCAGAACCCAAACCAGTGAAGCGTTTGAGGTTAACAGTGCCGAGGTGCAGAAAGGTGATGCAGTTATTGGGCGAAAGATCATGCGGTTGTTCCGAAACCCCGAACTGTCACAACTCATCATTCGTTGCAACGATTTCGGTGCGGGAGGTGTATCGGTTGCAATCGGCGAACTAGCCGATGGACTGTCCATCGATCTCGATAAGGTCATCCCGAAGTATCCGGGGCTTGACGGTACCGAGCTGGCTATCTCAGAATCACAGGAACGCATGGCAGTGGTGATAGCTGCCGAGTCGTTTGACCGATTCAGATACCTGGCAGATCAAGAGAATCTAGATGTAAATATTGTAGCTAAGGTCACCGATGAACCTAAGATGGTTATCTACTGGAGAGGTCAAAAGATAGTGGACCTCGACCGGGAGTTCCTCAACCTCAACGGAGCACCCAAGCATATCTCGGTAGTAACCGGAGACTACAGATATGTCGAAGACAGCGTGTCAAATAAATCCTTTAATGACCGTTTCCGTGAGTTATCATCAAGCCTCTCCTATGCTTCTAGGCGATCGATAGCCGCTCGATTTGGCAGTACCATAAATGCCGCTACCCTGTTTCTACCGTTTGGTGGAAAAAACCAAACCTCACCTTCGCAATCGATGGCAGCCAGATTCCCGATCACAGAAGGTGTGACCTCTACCGCTTCAGTATTGGCATATGGATATAATCCCTATCTGATGAGTGTCAACCCATATATGGGTGGATATCTCGCGGTCAATGAGTCAATCAGCAGATTGGTTGCTGCAGGAGCACAGGGTGATGAGATGTACCTGTCCTTCCAGGAATTCTTTGAAAGCTTAGCAGGTGATCCCTCTCGATGGGGTAAACCCTTTGCGGCACTGCTAGGAGCATTAGATGCTCAGCTGGATTACGAAATTGCATCGGTTGGTGGTAAGGATTCAATGAGTGGAAGCTATGAGGGTATTGACGTACCTCCTACCCTAGTCTCTTTTGCGGTATCGATTACCGATCAATCCAATTTGGTTACTCCCGAGTTTAAGCAACCTATGCATAGAGTTATATTGACAATCCCGGAATATGACCCACAAAAAGCACTGCCAACAAGAGAATCCCAGGTAGCAGTATGGCAAGAGATTTCCAAACTCATACACAACGGTAAAGCTGTAGCGGTTTATGCATTGGGATATGGTGGCATTGCAGATGCAATACTTAAGATGACCTCAGGGAATATGATAGGGTTCAAGTTTGACGATGCTCTCAATGAATCAACTATCTTCTCCCCACAGTACGGCGGTTTCATTGTCGAATTGGTCGATGATGAGTGTGAGGGGGTGTTGTTGGGAACTACCTCAAGAGAGTATACGCTTTCATACCGCGAGAATACTATTGAGCTCTTTGATCTGAATCGACTCAATGATGCAGTGCTGTCGGATGTATTCCCTTACGGATATACTGAAGATGAACCTTTGATGAGTTCTGTTAAGACCCTCGCCGAACAGTCAAAACAACCTAAGTCCGATATTATACCTAGAATTACCCTGTCGGGAGTAAAACCTAAAGCACTCATACCGGTGTTCCCCGGTACAAACGGAGAATACGATCTGGCATCAGCTGCATCTCGTGCCGGTATTGAGACTAGCTTCTTCGTAATGCGAAATCTCACCCCCAAAGCTATTGAACAATCTTTTGTCAAATTTAGTGAGATGTTAGGGCAAAGCAACATGCTACTCATTCCTTCCGGAATGTCGTTAGGTGCAGAACCTGATGGTGCAGCAAAATATATTTCCCTATTCCTCAATAATGCTCGCGTGAGGGAATCTGTGGAATTGTTACTGGAAAAGAACCATGGGTTGATATTAGGTATAGGGGAAGGCTTTAAAGCACTAATTAATGTCGGACTGTTACCCTACGGAACCTATCTCAATGACAAAGAACAGAAGATAGCTATCACCAAGAATAAAGGGGGATTCTATGTCGACCGGATGGTGGACGTGAAGGTAGTCTCCTCTCGCTCTATATGGTTGAGCGAGTATCTGCCAGGTGACATCGATAAGGTACCCTTCTCTACTGCTGAAGGACAGATAATCACCGACCATGCCTATATCGAACAGCTGCTAAATAATGACCAGATAGCTACCGTCTACTGCGATGATACTGGAAGCCCGGCTGCCGATTGTTACGCAAACCCAGCGGGTTCCTTCGGAGCTATCGAGAGTCTGTTTTCACCCGATGGTAGAATATATGGTAGGATTTGCAACAGTGAACGAAATGTAAAAGGATTATATCTCAACCTGCCAGGTAGGTCAGATAAATCCATATTTGACGGAGCATTTAACTATTTTAAGTAACGGAGGTTTGTAATGGAGAAAATCTATGCCGGTAAGACCAAGGATGTATATTTGATTGATGATTCTAAGTGTCTCTTAGTGTTCAAGGATGATGTGACTGGAACTGATGGAGTTTTTGACCCGGGGGCCAATACAGTCGGTCTGTCTATTGAAGGAATAGGCAGGAGTAATCTTATGCTGTCGGTTTACTTCTTTGAAAAACTGAAGGAGCAGGGTGTCAAAACCCACTACATTACTTCTGATATTGACGCAGGAAGCATGACCGTCAAGAAAGCTAAAATGTTCGGTCAGGGAGTAGAGGTTATCTGTCGCAACTATGCCGTCGGTAGCTTTATCCGCAGATACGGGCAATATATTGAAGAAGGAACTCCGCTGGACAGTTATGTTGAGTTTACCCTCAAAGACGACGACCGAGGTGATCCGCTCATTACCTCCGAAGCTCTAGCGATACTCGGTATCATGACTAAAAAGCAGTACGACGATATTACGGTTATGACGAAAGAGATCACTGCCATAATTGCTACCGAGTTGATGAAGAAAGACTTGATACTCTATGATATCAAGTTTGAGTTTGGGTTTGTTGACGGTGAAGTAATACTGGTGGATGAGATAGCATCCGGCAATATGCGGGTATATATGAACGGACAGATAGTAGGCCCGATGGATATTTCCAAGATTATGCTGTCCGACTGAGTAGGTATGAAATATGTATTAGCAGATACCGTTTCGGTATCTGCTTTTTTTAGCGATAATTTTTAACCTACACCACCTACGGTGGTAGTGTAAGACGTGTTGCAAAAAATAATGGAAAATATATCTTCACGCCAAAGCAGTCCTCATATCACTCAACGAAAGAGGATATCTCTAGACAGACCGCTTCAATATATTCACAGGGTAACGACAGCAGTCAATGTCTGCCAAAAAACGCTCCGGTTACTGCCGACAACATATATCGGCAGTACCATTCGAGCACAACTCTCAGCGAACTTATATAGTCTATCTAGCCTAGTTCACCTAAAAGTCTTCTGGGGATGTCCTGATGGAGTGATCAAAGAAGTAGATGAATACAGCAGCTACAATCCCGATCGTAACCAGTAATCCAAAAACGAACTTAAGAAATTTTTTCATTATGCTTTTTCCTCCTTAAGAATCAGCAAAGAAATATCTATTCTAAATCTGTTTATCAGTTCCGACTCATGCCAGTATGATAATCGTTACTGCAACCGCTAAACAGAGTAGAATATATGGGATGGTACCAGCACTAAACATTACCAACTTGGCGTTGATGGGGACCAAGAACCGGAATCGAGCCTTTTCAAAGCTGATACGTTTAAGGTTCATGAACACCAGAATAACTCCGACAACCGAAATGAATAATATTGCTCCTAATATGAAAGCAACCGGTAGTAGTAGTGAGAGGTTTTCTAGACTCTCCCCTATGTTACCCATAAAGGGTAACAGGATGGCTGAGGAGGCATTGAGTATCGCATGTAATGCAATACAATAAAGCAGATTATTGGTCTTGACCATCACATATCCCAGCATAATCCCTAAACCGCAGGCAAAGGTTATCTGGTGAACATTCATATGAAGTAATCCGAAGGCGATTCCGCTATAGAGTATGGCTACTACATCTCCGAACGGTCGAAGGACGTCAAGGAGTAATCGTCTGAACAGTATCTCTTCCATAACCGGTGCAATAACCGACATGAGAAACAACTGCATAATCATCGGTACAGACACCAGTCGAAAGAAGGGGTTGGATTCCATGATTATATCCATTATACCGGAGGGTCCCTTAATCAGAAAGATCAATATGACTAAGATCACTAACCCCACAACCGATAGAACCATCGCAACTCCTCGCATAGAGCATGCCCATCCTAGAAACTCCGACAGTTTCATCTTATGTTTAGGTTCACCCTCGAGAGTTGGTAGTTTTCTAAGAAATAGGTAGTATATGAGTATGATGATACCGTAACCGAAAAGTGACATTACCAGCGAGAATGTTTCTGCCAACAGGACATTTGAGAATATGTCATCCAACGAAAAATCCCAAATGAAAATTGGAAGATAGAAGAGTGTTACCCAAAGCACACCGACTGCTAGTACCGTTAAGCTTATTCTTCTGAATGCTTTCTTTTCCAAACTCGGATTTTTCTCCTTTTGATCTTTCTATCGGTAGAGAATATGTACTACAAAATCAAGATGAAGAAGATAGAATCACATCATATGCATCTGAAATATATAACGCTATATATGATGCCGTTAGGCTATGAAGGTTACGATACTCTGCTGCAATATCTGCGGCTAGTGAATGTATATATACTCCTGCTAGCGCCGACTCTTTCGGCGGATACCCCATAGCCAATAACCCTGCAACGATACCTGCTAGTAGATCTCCACTTCCAGCTTTTGCCAGTCCGCTGTTTCCTGCCGTGTTGAGATAAGCATCACCTTCGGGAGTTGCTACAACCGTTTGGTCACTTTTTAGTATTAAGTATACTCCTTCGGCTTGAGCATATCGTCGTGCCGAGTCAGACCTGTTCATATGTATCTCTTCGATAGGAGTTGAACTCAACTGACTAAACTCACCGATGTGCGGAGTCAATATTGCGGGGGTAGTTATCAGTTTTCGCCAAGAGGAATCCTCAGCCATAAGGTTTAGACCATCTGCGTCGATGACCAAAGGGCAGCAAGCGGACG
>WRIP01000082.1 GCA_009782665.1 Oscillospiraceae bacterium | reverse complement strand
TCGTTCTGTGCCGCAAGCGAGAGTTTTTCGGTCACACCACATTCTCTTAGGAGATTTCCAAACATCAGTGAACCAATAAGAGAGGTAGACATCGGTGCTACCACACCGGCGACTATGGTGACGATGATGGGGAAGAGTATACGAACTGATTTCGGAGCCTTCTTATCATAGTCGGACACCATACGAATTAATCGCTCTTTTCTGGTGGTAATCAGCTTAACAACCGGAGGTTGAATCAGCGGTACCAACGACATATAGCTGTAGGCTGCCACCATAATCGAACCCATATATCTAGGAGCGAATAGGTTACCGATGAAAATCGCACTGGGACCGTCTGCCGCTCCAATTATTCCGATGGCAGCTGCTTCACGTATGGTAAAAGGTACAGGCAAGAAGAAATTACAGAGTACTGCGATCAACATTGCTGCAAAGATACCGAACTGAGCGGCTGCTCCGAAGAACAAGGTCACCGGTTGGGTAAACAGCGGGTTAAAGTCTATCATTGCTCCTATTCCTATGAATAGTAGCACCGGGAACAGTTCATTGGCTATTCCCGAATCATAGAGTACGGTTAAAAACCCATCCTCACCTACCGCATGTGAGAGTGGCATATTACAAAGAATACACCCGAATCCCATTGGAAGCAGCAATAGTGGTTCATAGTCCTTGAAGATAGCCAGAGCAATCAGACCTAGACCCACAATTATCATTATGATGAACTTCCAGCCGTCAGCTGCTCCGAACTGAGCGGCTCCTTCGAGTAGTTTCGATAAAACGCTACCCATATATCCCATACCTCCAAAAAACATATATTTCTCTTACATATTTCGTTAACAAACAATTATCACTAACCCTATATACAAATTATATCGTTCGACATATGAGAGGTCAATTACATTTATATTGAAATGCTATTTGACCGACATCATCTCGGCATATGTATGGCAGCTAATCAGATGATCATTGACCAATCCTGCTGCTTGCAGAAAAGAATATACTATCGTTGAACCGACAAATCTGAATCCGCGCTTCTTAAGATCTTTACTGATTCGGTCGGACAGTTCGGTTTTTGCCGGCATGTTAGCGAAACTCTCCCAATGTCCGACGATAGGGGTGTTGTTCACATATGACCAGATGAAGTTATCAAAAGTACCGAATTCGTCAGCTATCGCAAGAAACACCTTCGCATTATTGATGGTAGAGGTGATTTTCAGTCGGTTTCTCACTATACCTTTGTCTTGCATTAACACCTCGACTTTAGCATCATCAAAGAGTGCAACCTTCTTAGGATCGAAACCCGAGAATGTTTTGCGATAGTTTTCTCGTTTATTCAGAATGGTATTCCAAGATAAACCGGCCTGAGCCGCTTCCAGCGTCAGCATCTCAAACAACATATTGTCATCATGAATAGGTCTCCCCCACTCATGATCGTGATAATCATTCGCTAAATCACTGCCTCCGAAACACCTTGCAACCAGACTCATATTATCTCCTCACCCTATATCACGGTTCCTACATACTCGTACTTTGATATTACCTTATGTTCCTCAGCCTTTGAGAAAGCGAAGTTAGCACTTTCAACATAAATGTGAGCCAGTGCAATTCCCATATCTATCATACTGAGTCGTTTTGACATCTTACCAGACTTGATATAGCAATCAATCTTCGAATCATGTGAAACGAAATACCAATTTTGACTGTTCATTCCGCTAGGTGCTAGTCGTACAGCTTCCAGCCTAGTGTCATCACCTTCGCTGATTTCACTAAGCGGTTTTCTCTTGAATTCATCCGGCTTACGATATATATCTTCGTTAGCCGTTCCAAATGCCATACTGATAACAAAAGGATAGCTGCCTTCACCTTCGGGTTTTGCCATTCCCAGCCAACAGGAACCAATTCCAGCCTCCGAGAGATATAGGCTGAGTAGCTGTCCGATGAATCCGGTATTCAAGAGATATCCATCTTTTTGTTCAGATCGGAATATGAGGTAATGCGGTGCCTTTACCCCGAATATACCTTTTGTACTCTCTTCTATCTCAATTGAAAACTTAATATCGCTAAACAGCGTTGTAACCGCTTCAATCTGTTTCTTAAGGTTTTGAATAGCATCGGGCAAAAGAGGTTTAGAGTCGTACTTACGAACCGATTTACGTTTTGAAATAACCTCATTCTTTATACTCACTAAAATACCTCCATATACTTTGAATTATTGTTCGGTAGCAACTGCTGTATCTTTCTTGATGAGTAACGTCATCATAAAGCCAACGAATGCCACAGCTGACACGACATAGAGTGCGGTTGAAAGACCGTAGTTATCTCCAACTCTGCCGAGTAAGGGAGAACACATTCCACCCATGCTAACTGCAAGACCAATGGTCATACCCGAAGCCAGACCTACCCGTGTGGGAAGATATCCCTGTCCCAGCACAATCGAGGGGCTATGCCCGGTCTGGTTGGCTGCAGTTATCAAAACGACAATCGCGGTGGCAATCACAATGTTTTTGGTAAAGAGAAACAACAGTATGAGCGGGAATACACATGCACAGGAAATTCTGATGACCTTTCGGAATCCGAATCGGTCTGCTAAACGTCCTCCAAAGAATGCGGTCACAGCTGATGCAAGTGATATTATGGATACCATGAGAGCACCGCTTTTCTGTGATTGCATGAGTACTGCAACCCAGTACAACGGTACAAATGTTTGGATCCCACTGCTGATGATGGAACGCGTAAATATAGATAAGCAGAGTCTTACAAACCCCGACCAATCATCCTTCTGTTTGAGTTCATCGACCCGTATAGCGGCTTGTTGTCGTGCAGTATCCGATAGCTGTTTCAACCGTTTCTGCATAAGCAGCAGAATCGTAACCATGATTGCGGTAGGTACCAATGCAAATGCCGTACCGTGAAGACCGACTGCCGAAACGGCTGCAGTCGCAATCAAGGGACCTATCGAGTAGCCGATATTACCGCCAACCGAGAAATTGCTGATGGCACGCCCTTTCTGCTCTCCTGAAACACAGTTGGCCATCCTGCCGCCTTCGGGATGAAATAGCGCACTTCCAAATCCCGCAAGCATAATCATGGCAAAGATACCCCAATAGCTACTCAAAAAGCCTATGGATGCAATTCCTATACCGGTCGTCAGAATTCCGACCGCCATGAGCCAAGGTCTCTGATTCCGATCGGATAGCATTCCGAGTAACGGTTGAATAAGGGAGGATAAGGAACTGCTTGCAAACACCAATCCGGCTGCTGCAGTATAGTCGATACCGCGTTGAGCTACCAAGAATGGCAGTAACGCCGGTACCATCGACTGGTTCAGATCACAACAAAGATGACCTGCGGTCATCAATAGGCTCAAGTCAATTTTAGATTTGGTTTTTAGACTCATCCAGTTATAGTAGTACAGTCAGAATATACAAAAGTTATTCTGCTGATGCCTTTCCTTTTTTATATAGATTATACCATCTTAGCTAGTCCATAACCATATACTTACGAGTTTTTTACAGGACAATCGAATAAAAAACTAATCAGGTATCCCGCTAACGCCAGTTACTACAGATATACATGTCTGCTAAGAAAATCCTAAACAAAGGCTTAAAGTCATTATTAATGGCTTAGCATAAAGCAATAGAATAAGAAGCGAATCATCCGAATCTGTAGTATCACGAACTCTAATGGATAGTGTGTAGGAAATAGGTAACTTAGCCATATTCAGAGAAATACGAGAAAAACGAATCTCACGACTTTGTGCGTGAGAGGTTCAACCTAAAGACAATATCATTTTCTTTTCAACAGAGAAACGCTACTGACTCAGAATCTGTCGTTGGATGTAGGCAGGATACTTGGCAATAACTGTATCATATGATTGATCCATCATATGATACAGCTCTTCATCCGAGATTACTGAGTCTAAAGATATAGTATTAAAATGAGGTTGTTGTACGGCAGGACAATGATACCCACGCACTACCGTATCTGGATAAATCGAACGATAGAATTCTCCCATAACTGGAGTACAGTTGAGAGTAACTTTAGGTTGACCTTTAAGAAAGAATACCTGAGCGAATATTCGCCCTTTTTGTTGTGAATCTGAATTGACCTTGATAACCGGCATTTGCTGATCAAAAGGATAATCCAGGTATGCTCCCTTCTTTTTCATACAATAATCAATAATCTCTTGATGTGTCATACTTTTCCTACCAAAAATATATCTTTAGTCAGGTGAATAATTGCCAGTAACCTCTATACAGTTACCATCGGGATCTCTCAACCAAAAGCACCAATATGGTGCGGCAACATTGATGTATATATAGTCGGACTGCTCTCCTATTGCAAGCAATTTAATACGTTCATATTCGTTTTTCAGGTCCTCAACCGAAAAGTTGAGGACAACATTGTTTCCGTATCGTGTCGGTGTTTTCATCGATTCGAGATATGGCAGATTAAAGTGTCTTGTAATATCTGTAAACTCGGCTATAAGCCTTCTATCATAATCCGGATTATATAGTGCCAAACGTGAATTGTCGAAATTATACTGAATGAAACGTCCCGGACTATAGCTGATGGGTTGTGTTTGCAAAAACGTGGTGTAGAATGCCATGGATTTTGCTAAATCCTTAACTATCAGATAAGGGCATAGATTCATCATAATTACCTCATCTATTCCATTCCTTTGAGGTAAAGCATATTCATTATAATTCCGTGCGCTTTCCACCAAATCTTACTGAGTTCCCAACTATCGGCATAATCATTCCAGCTCCAGGGTATACTCCAACTACCATCAGTGAGTTGGCTTTTTACTATGTATTCCATTTCGTAGTCTGCCATAGCTTTGTTGTCTTCATAGAAAACACTGTTTTTTGAGCGTAAATACCATGAAGGCTTACAGATATACTTAGTTTCCCATTCGTTTCTATCGGATGGTATACACTGCTTAATCTGTAATCTCAGCAGTTGTTCTAGTGAGGAAGTATCAATAATATCCTTTGCCTCTGTTTGTTTTAAATAGTCTAGCAACTTAACAAAACAAACCACTGTATGCATTTCCGGTTTTTTGGGTGCTTGAAGGTCACTAAACATAGCTTCATATGAGGTATATAAGTCTTTCGCCAATCGACATGCTAGGTGATATAGATTACTGTTTGCGTCAGCAAAACGAATAATGAAACCGACTAATGCGACCGTCGGATTATATCGGTTATTTGAGGTACTATCATTATCATACTCCCACCAAGGAGCATGAGGGTATTCGTTGTTACTAGGGATGCTACTAAGCCAGCAGTCGTCTCTGAAATGCTCTTTAGAACTAAGATATGAGAGGATTGAGACGATAATGGGATGGGTTTTATCGCGAAATCCGATTTCATTGATGATTTCTGTTGCTGCCCATGTTTGAATCGGACTGGAGAACGGATTGTGACAATCCGGTTCCAGTGCGTGTCCGAACCCTCCATCTTCATTTTGGTAGTAGGACAGGGTGTGAAGCAGTTGCTCAACACTGCCATCTTCAAAGTGAAACTGCCATCTTGCATAATCTAGTGGTCGTGCGTTGCGCTGCATAAATGTAGCAGCAGACAAATATGTAGAACTATTCATAATTTTTCCTTTCGACATATCAATGTCTATATATATGGTTTGATAACTTCGGAAATTTCCTGCATACAGTCACCGGCTTGTTTTAGTTTATCAGATATCTTTGTTCTCTTAGCTTTATCTCGCATTACGTCATTACTGACATTGAACGCACCACCTAGCATTTCGAGATCATGCCATATTCCACCTTTACCATTATTGTTACCGATAGCAAAGTACTGCTTTGCTATCTCATCACACATCTCTTTGTATTCGGGATGAAGCGATGAGAGTATTGTCGGGAAGCAAGCATGAGGTGCATCAATCCCGTTATTCGCCCATGAGTTTGTGGCAAGAGTACAGAAGTATGCACCATAGTTAGCCCATAAATCCTGTAGTTTATCAAATCGTCCGGCAACTACATCCTCGGCCCATCTACAGTATGCCGAAGCTCCAAAATATCTACCCTCTTCCGACTTACGATTGAGCTCGAAGTAGATGTGTGTTAGAGAGTTTCTAAGGATTTCCGGATAGTCTTGGTATATAGTCTCTTGCTGTTTACAGCTTATGAAGATCCAGTCTTGTTTGAGGTATCGGTCTGTCTCAAACGTTTCGATTCTATCTAGTGGATTGGTGATATGTAGACGCTCTCCTTTGTCGGAATAACCGACAATGAGCGAGTAGCTCATTTCAGAGTTATCTATGGGAGTATCTGCCATGTTGGTTTTCA
>WRIP01000081.1 GCA_009782665.1 Oscillospiraceae bacterium | reverse complement strand
TTGCTGCAGGAATCGCAAGATCTCTAAATACTACCGCAGTATGGACCCTTCATAGTATCGGTTATGATTTTAGCTTTACATACATAAAATCATTCTTGGGACTTGATTCATTAGATGATCCAGGAGATAGAACCTATTCTCTGTGTCTTGGAGGTCTATATAATGGGGTTACTCCTATTGAGATGTGTGCAGCATATGCATCATTCGGAAATGGCGGATACTACTACTCTCCTCACAGCTATACAGTAATTCTTAATGCACAGGGAGAGGTTGTATTTGATAAAGAAAAATATGTTCAAAAGATAAAGGCATTTGGTGACGATACCGCTTACATAATGAACCGTCTTCTATACAACGTAATGCATCCCGGATTCTCCGGTACAGGTATAAATGCCACACCAAGTGGAAGCATGGAGTACGTCGGTAAATCCGGAACTCATACCGATGATATGGACTTTTGGTTTGTCGGAATGAATCCCTACTATGTTATGGCAGTATGGCAGGGTTATGATGTTCAGGACAGGATGGAAAGTGTACGCCCGCATCCAGTTCAACTGGTTTTTCGTAAGGTTATGACAGAGATAAGTGCTGACCTTGAACCTATAGACTTCCTTGCTCCGGAAACAGGGGTAAGACAAAGAAGATTCTGTATGGCTTCAGGAGATCTCGCTTCAGGCGAGTGTACCGAAACACGTCTAGGGTATTATAAGGATGACTATATTCCTCCTACCTGCGATCATGCTCATGCTCCTGACCCGAACGATCCTATATATGCATGGCCTAGACCTGATCCGGCAACTCTTATACCTCCTCCTCCCGATGGGTAATACTTTGTAATGCAAACAACTATATCCTCTATCTTACTGGTAGAGGATATTTTTCTTGACCTTCGAGTTACCATAGAGTTTATGATGTATATCAATACTATAGGTATATTCCGAGAAGTATATGAAAGGAACCTATCATGCAAGATATACAAACTCTAGTGTTTCAGTATCCAAATGAGACTAAAAACAGGATACTGTCGGTATCTCTATATCTATTTGCTAAAAACGGTATTGCGGCTGTTTCAATGAGAGAGATTGCACAGGCCGTAGGTATAAAGACAGCTTCTGTATATTACTACTATAAATCAAAACAGAGTGTAGTTGAAGATATATTTATATGTTTTACAAATGAATACAAAGAATGCCTTAAACAGATGGGAAAAGCATATTCGAAATCAGAGTCGGTATCCAGTATATTAGATTCAATATTTAATAGGAACACCCCTGATGTTGTTTGTACTTTTGTATGTTTAGGGATGTCTTTAGCAGTAAGGGAGCAACATAATAATGAGTTTGCTAACAGATGTGTGAAGGAACTGTTCTTTACCGATAGTATCGAGGCTATTAAGAAGAATCTTGATATTCTGGTTGAAAACGAAACTATTCCTCCCTCTTTTACCAACCTTTTAGCTATGCACTATATGATGTGGATAATTACATTAAATGATATATGGCTTTCTGAATACTTCGGTAATAAATCTGATATCAATGTAGATTTACTACTGTATGACATGCGGTACAAGCTGTCGAAACTACTTGAATTAGGCGTTTAGTAGTATCGAATTAATGAGTGTTAGTATCATAAACTCCATACAGATTATGAAAAACACTAATAACATCATAATTTTAGGGAAGCTTATAAACTAAAGCTTCCCTTTATATTTGTTATGGGTTTAGTCAATAAGATTCTCAGAAAGTCCGAAAGATTCATCTTTATCGATATCACCGGTAGGTTCGATGTGTATTACAATGTCTAAAATGTTTTCTATCCTGTCTTTTATTTCTGCTTCTACCTTTTTTGCAATCTCATGTGCTTCGGTAATACTACAGTTTGGATCTACATGAATATCAAAATCGATATCCCAGAACCCTGCGACCCTTCGTACTCTGGCTCGATGAGGACTATAGGCACCTTCGACAGAGTTAACTGCGTCAAATATCACTCTATAGATCTCTGTCCCGGTATTTCCATCCATGAGCTCATTATTAACCTCAAGAAATATACCTACTGCAGTCTTAATAACCCACAACCCTATGAGTATTGCGATGATTGAATCTATTATCATTAGGTCGGTAAAGAATGATAGTATCAACCCAACTAAGACGGAAGATGAAATCAATATATCGCTCATCATATTTTTTGCGTTTGCCATAAGCATCTTCGAATCCACACGTTTTCCGAGGGAATGCTGACTAAAGGCTATCAATGATTTACCCAGCATTGAAGAGATCGATACGATAAACAAAGCTGTAGATATATTTGGTTGTGCAGATGAATCTATCATTTTGGATACTGTATTTATTATTAGCTGAGCTCCCGAGAAGAACAGTACAAATGACAGAAAGGCTATAGCAATTGTCTCTGCCCTTCTATGCCCAAAGGGATGCTCTGCATCCGCAGGTTTTGATATTACTCCAACTACCAAAAGACTTACAATACTTATTAGTACATCGGAGGAAGAATCAATCCCATCTCCGAGTACAGCGTTACTCTTCGAGATTACTCCATAAACAATCTTTAACACTGCCAGTATTAGGTTTCCACATATGGATATAATCGAAGCTGCTTTGATTAACTTTATTTTTTCTTCAGACATATACTATTCCAATCTATACACAATCCTTATTATATAGTCTACGCTATATCTCTAGCTCTTCCATCAGACTCTGCATTGCATGTATTGTGTCTTCTATCAACTCTTCCAGCGAGACCTTCATCATGTCAGCACCCTTTTGGATTATATCTCGTGAAATACTAACGGCGAATGATTGACTCTTATACTTCTTCATAACAGATTTACAGGTAATATCAATAACACTTTTTGAAGGTCTCATAAGTGTTGCCGCTCCAATAAGACCTGTTAGTTCATCAACTGCATATAACACCTTTTCCATATATTTCTTTGGTGGAATATCATTCTGAGTAACTTCATATCCATGACTTGCAACAGCATCGATAAACTCTTCACTAATATCATGTTTTCGTAGAATATCATAACATTTTATGCAGTGTTCATCAGGATATGTCTCAAAATCAATATCATGAAGCATTCCAACAGCTGCATAGTATTCTTCATTCTCGGGATCATACTTCTTTGCAAACCATCTAAGTACTCCACTTACAATTAAAGCATGTTTTATATGGAATGTATCTGAATTGTACTGCATTAGAATCTCTTTTGCTTCTTCAACACTCGGTATTCTTGACATAATTACTTCCTATTCTTAGAATTTTCATCCCATTATATCACTCATTATAGTATTAGGCAAAAGCAGGCAGGTAATGGTTTCGATTGTATTCTGCACCACATCGTGCTACTACTTTAACAAATCCAGCGTTTGCGATTTTAATCGTTAGATTACCGGATTTGTTTATGTTTACCCTTTCTTCCGTGAGGTATGGAGTATGAAGAAAACACTTTTAATTATTTTGACCATTACACTGTTGCTGTCAACGGCAGCTTGTAGCGGCAATAACGGCGGCGGCTCTGAAAAACCAGGCGCTGTGTCGCAAGTTAATATTACGGATGTGCCTTCATATATAGAGGCGTATATCACAGAACTTACGGATTTTTACGACCAAGGCGAAGAACTGGCGCGGAGCGGCTTGTTCCTACAGGCGAACTGGTTCTACAGCTACGCTGGCGCGTCCGCAGGCGCGATACGTTGTTATCTGGACAAAATGATCGCCCTGAAAGGTGACTCTGTCCAATCTGCCGAATGGCCACGCTTTGACGAATGGGATCAAATCGGGCTTATAAACCAAGCATCACCGATGCCATGGATGTTCGAGAGTTTTACACTGCGCGCCGAGGGCAAGACGGACGAGGCGGATGCGGCGTGGGCAACGCGCTACTCAACCCTTTGATGATTGAGGATTTCAAAGATGATGCGTTGCTGTTTGAGAAAGCGGACGTCGATCAACTGACCGAAGCGAGGCGGTTGGTCGCGGCTTTTGAGGACACGCTGTTTGAAGTGTATGTACCGTATGAGCGAGCCTATGAGCGCGACCCCAACGGCTGGGATTCCGATTATTATTACGAGCTTGGTAAGGACGCCCTGCGGGAGGACGAGAAGAACTTTGACGCAGCGATGGTCTATTTCAGTGCCGCGTTGACTGTAGACCCGTTCAACAGTAATATTTACTACGCTTGTGCACTCGTAAGCCTTTACACCGACGACGCGGACATGATGTTCTTCTATATAAACGAGGGCTTACACGTGGAACCGGAGCATCCGGGTCTAAACGGTCTTCTCGATACGATTGGAAAGGTTGGTGAACAGTAATAAAAAAGGTTAAGACACTGATATGCGTGTTATTGATATTGTTTTTATGCGTTCACTCTTTTGCGATCGTGCCTGTTCCTATCGCATATGCGGCGGGGTCGGGAAGCGGCGGGTTTAGCACGTGGAACGTTATTGACATTTCGCCGATTGGTGAGATTATCGGGTATCGCGAGCTTACCCTAACGATCAGCAACGATATGGTGTTCAAAGGCTTTGTAACTAAGTTGTCTAAAGAGGAGCTTGATAAGTTATGTCAGGAAGCGCTTGACTTCATCGGAGAAACAGCCGAAGACGTAAGGGCTGGACAGGACGCGTACAAAGAGCTTGTTAAGCTGCAGAAGGAAATGTTTGAAAAAGCCTACAAAGAATTTGGAACACAAGCCACTATGAATAGTATAAGAGATTCTGTTGCGAATAGCGCTCCGGGAACGTCAGGAACCGCTGGATCGATTCTATTGTATTTAGAAGATATAAATAATACACTCTTTTCCGGTGAAGGTGACGGCAGCACTGCTGTGTCAGCCCTGGGCAATGCGAGCGCATTTGCTATCGCCCTTAAATCAGGTGCCACCGCAGCCTCGTCCGCAGCAATACTATCTACTATCGCTACGTCAATAGCAAAAGTCGGGATTTTTAGCAACATGGTGAAAAATGTGATGGCTCTTGAGCAAAAGATGTACGCCTACACGGATTTTCTGGATATACTGCAGCGTAAACTGGCGAAATATAAGGGGAAAGAAACTATATTGTTCGTTTCAGCCAAGTCCGGACCAAAGCCATTTACGCTGTTTGTCGAGACCTATAACGAGACATGGACATTGAATATGTCGTTGCAAAAGAAGTATATAGGCCACTCCAGTATTGAGGGTGCTTATGAGGGGAACTACACAATTGAGATCGAGTATGAACTGGTGGATTTGCCAAGCGCCATCCGGGGTATGGGGAATGTAGGCCGGGTAATGGAAACGCAAGTTGAATCAATCGCACTACAGGGCAATCAATTTATCATCACGGCTCAAAGCGGTGAAACCGGCCTCAAACGCGAAATTGCGGGAACAGCCGAAGTGATCATCACCTCTGGTAACTGCACCATCACACCAAAACAGGAGATCGATGCGAAAAAACCAGATGGTTCCAGCGTATCAGCGGAATATCTTGCCACTAACACGATTGGAGACGCGACATACACAATGGAATGGGGTTTCGTATTTACTTTAGGTGAAAATTCGATCCACATTGAAAGCACTAAAAACCATGTAGCAGCGGTCGCACCGGAATTTGGTTATTCGAAGGAGGGAGAATCGGGTTACGGTACCGATGTGCCGTTTGACGGCACGATGTATCAGCGCGGGGACGCTGCCAAAGACAGCTGGAAGCTCACATTGATACCACAGCAGTAATATCCAAGCGGTTGTTTTAGCTACGCGCGTCTATCGCATTATACTGTATAAAAGCAAAACGAAAAGCATGGTTTTCAAAAGGAACCATGCTTTTTTCATTCCGTGAAAACGCTAAATCGTTACAGTTGAACGTTGATTCTCCTTTTTTTGTACTAAGAATTCTAAGTTATAATTTTCTTGATGGACGAATAGAAAAGGATGCTTAGTGGTCAACTAAAGAGTATCGCTATACAGACGTAAAAGGTAACAAGAAAGTAAAGAAAGAACATCACTTCGGTTTCAAAGCACATATCATCTGTGATGTAGATACAGAACTACCAGTAGCATATTCTGTAACTGCAGCAAATGCGGATGAGAGGGAAGAGATGATAAAGCTATTGAATAGTCCAATACTATCTGATAAAGAACGAAGAGAGATAGCGAAGTATCTTTTACTAGATCGAGGATATGACAGTGTCGATATGATTAACGAGATAAAGAAAGCAGGGATATGTCCTATCGTAGATATACGTAATATGTGGAAGGACAAAGAAGAAACGAGACAATACAAGGATACGGATATTGTATATAACTATTAAGTATTCTATGTAGACGAAAAAGCAAACCTC
>WRIP01000080.1 GCA_009782665.1 Oscillospiraceae bacterium | reverse complement strand
TTATACCCTGAGCTTCATATACTCCGAGTATTGCCGGTAATAGGGGATCATCTTCTCTCAGAATCAGGGCATGGTCAAAGTTCTTTAAAACATCCCATGCAGTTTTCCTGATTTCGTTACAGGGAAATACCATGTTGACGCCCATGTTGACCGAGTCTTCGACCTCAATCGTGAGAATGCCGGTATGCCCGTGAAGATATTGTGCTTCTCCCTTAAATCCGTAAAAACGGTGTGCATATTGTAGATCCAACGTCATAAAACTTCTCATATCAACCTCTTCAAATTTCATTATGTCTATGCTACTTTGTATTATACTATAAAACGGTTGTCTAATGATAGCGTAAGGTTTGCTGTAAAGTAGAGGGGGTATTGACGACCTCGGATTTTATAGAAAAGATTATTGTTGCTCTCCGTACGGGTAAAGTAGAGGGTATATAAGACTCTCAATGTATATAACTGACTGTACAGTACGGTCGATTAGTAGTTACGCATTAGCATGTAGCAAATACTAGGTTCCGTTAGCTATCATTTCTTCATAAAACTTTACGTACTGACCGGCCGCGTTACCCCAGCCGTTCTTACATTTCATTGCACGAAGTATGAGTTGTTGCCAAAGCTCACTGTCCTCATATGTATCCTTAGCCCTGAGGCAGGCATTAAGCATATCATAAGCATCATAGCTCTGGAAGGTGAAACCATTACCCTTGTCGTCACCGCTGTCGGTAACTGTGTCCTTTAACCCACCGGTTTCTCTTACGATGGGGATACTCCCGTATCTCAGTGCCATCATCTGGGATAATCCGCAAGGTTCGGTTCTTGACGGCATTAGAAACATATCACTGCCGGCATAAATTTGTTTGGACAGTTCCGGTATATATCCCAGTACAAGACCGAAGCGGTCCGGATATCGCATATGAAAATCGTTGAAAGTTTGTTCAAACCTAGCTTCTCCCGAGCCCAACACCACTACTTGATATCCGCTTGAGATGAGCTGGTCAAATACTTCACATACCAGATCAAACCCTTTGTGTGCGACCAATCGAGAGACTATCCCGATAAGCGGACTACCATCGTCAGGCAAAGTGAATCTTTCAAGCAGTGCCTGCTTGCATAGCATTTTGCCCGACAGATCACGTAAGCTGAAGTTGGCTGCAATACTCTTATCGGTACGAGGATTAAAAATCGTCGTATCGATACCGTTGAGTATCCCGGTCAGTTTGTATGAGTACTGCCTGAGTAGACCGTCTAAGCCATAAGCATACCAAGGATCCAGCAGTTCGGTAGCATAGGTGGGACTGACCGTCAGAATTCGGTCACTCTCAATGACTGCACTCTTCAGAAAATTAGCATCATAGTTATATATCAGCCGGTTTCGATTGGATTCATCAATGCCGAGAACATCTCCGATGATGAAGGGATCGAAAGTTCCCTGATAACCGATATTGTGGATGGTGGTAACCGTTTTAACCTGTTCAAATCTTTTTTGCTGCTGGTAGAAGAGTTTAAGAAACACCGGGACTAAAGCGGTCTGCCAATCGTTTAGGTGAATGATATCGACCGCAAGGTCGATATGTATCATCATCTCGATAGTTGCTCTTGCAAAAAACGCAAAGCGTTCGGCGTCATCATAGTAACCGTATAGACCAGTCCGGTTAAAGTAGTATTCGTTATCTAAAAAGAGATATCTCACACCTTTGTTATGGTATTCGAAAACTCCGGAGTACTGATTTCTCCAACCGACCGAGACATAGAAAGAATCCAGAAAGGTTAGTTGGTTCTGATAATTCTCTTTGATACTTTCGTAGAGCGGTAACACTACCGAAATATTGACTTCCTGTTTCTTCAGTGCTAGTGGTAAGGCTCCGGCTACATCCCCAAGACCTCCGGTAGCGGCAAACGGTACTGCTTCACTTGCAGCAAATAAAACTCTCATGGTTGTTCTCCTCAAACTACACTCAGACTTGAGATGTAGAGGGGATATGATTCATACCCCGTCAGTACCCGTGCTTCACTCACCGTAGCAAAGGTATCGGTGATGACATAGTTTAGTGAAGCACCGGTATTTATCACCGTACCCTGCATCAGTACACTGTTCTTCACAGTAGCGCCTTCCTTTACTGTAACTCCTCTCGATAGGATACAGTTCTCGACGATTCCCTCAATAATGCACCCATCAGCTATGAGGGAGTTCTTTATCTGTGAATTAAGACCGTATCTCACTGGAGCATCATCATTGACCTTGGTGAGTATGGGTCTTTCTTTAAGGAACAGCGCATTATAGTTTTCCTCATCTAACAGGCTCATGGAGGTTGCCAGATAGGCTGCCATGCTGTCGATTCGCCTGACATACCCGGTAAACCCTACCGAACGGATGTATAGGTTAGTCAGATTCGGGATGAGTATATCGCGTTCGAAGATAGCACTCCCCCGATTATATGCATCCTCAATTAACTCAATGAGCAGACTGCGAGCGATGACCATTACGTTCATAGATAACAGGAAATCCTTTTGTGGTTTCACCGCATTGTGATAGGCAATCTCCACTACATGGTTATTCTCATCTCTTATCACTGCGACATTGCCTACAATAGTTTTCTCGTCAAATGATTCGGGTATATACCCCATAAGAGAAATGTCAGCTTCTGATATGATATGGTTGTTGATAAATTCGGAATAGTCGATGTTGCAGACGTGATCGCAGTCGATGAGCAGAACATATTTGGAACTGCTTTCTTTGATGTGAGGTAGTATATTATGTATAGCGTTAATCTTACCGGATGAGTAGGTTGTATACGCTGCATCAAGATGCGGGGGATAGAGATGAACACCGTCGATTTTTCTAGATAGATCCCATTCCTTCCCGCTGCCGATATGTCGCATTAAGGAGTTATAGTTTTCTTTAGCAATTATCGCTATATCTCCTATACCGGCTGCTGCCATCGTTGATAGATGGAAATCTATCAATCGGTATCTCCCGGCAAACGGAACCGATGCCAGCGAACGGTTATCGGTCAGTCCCTTAACCAATGCATCATGCATATTCGCAAGTACTATACCCATAGTTTTTCTCTTAACCATTTTACTCCTCCTTATCGTTTCCATACACCATCGCCTTGGGAGCGATTACACTACCATCCGGTATCTCGAGATGAGCGGCTATTACCGCAATACCCCACTCATCGATATTGTGTGTCTCCTCCGGTCGTTCACCGATCCTTGCATTATGACCGATTACCGACTTCTCTGCGATGATGGAGTATTGAACTACAGCTCCGGACTTAATAACACAGCCGGGCATTATGATACTGTCTCGTACCACTGCATTTTCTTCGATTCTCACCCCTTCACAGATGACCGAGAAGTCCACTGTGCCATCGATATAGCTACCGGCAGTGGATATGGAGTTCTCAACGACAGCATTACTGCCGATATATTGCGGTGGGTTGCCGCTGTTGCGGCAGTAGACCTTCCAATCATCGTTCCATAGGTCGAATGGAACATTGGGGTTGATGAGGTCCATATTGGCTTCCCAGAGGCTGTCGATGGTCCCGACATCCTTCCAGTAACCTTCGAATTCATAGGCGTACATATTCTCGCCTGCAGCCAACATAGCCGGGATAATATCCTTGCCGAAATCGTTTGATGAGTTACTGTTATGAGCATCCTGCAATAGATATCGTTTGAGTATATCCCACTTGAAGACATAGATACCCATTGATGCGAGAGTACTGCTGGGATGTTCGGGTTTTTCTTCAAACTGGATGATACGGTTATTGTCATCAATGGTCATGATACCGAATCGAGAGGCTTCCTCGAGCGGTACATCGATGACAGATATGAGACAATCAGCATCCTTCTCCTTGAGATTGGCTACCATCTTGGCATAGTTCATCTTATATATATGATCTCCCGAGAGTATCAATACATAGGAGGGCTCATACTGTTCAATGAACTCTATATTCTGGTATATTGCATTTGCGGTGCCGACATACCAATCACTCCCGTCAGCTTTCTGATAGGGTGGAAGGATGTGTAGACCTCCCGACAGTCGATCGAGATCCCAGGGTCTGCCGTCACCCAGATACGCATTGAGTTCAAGCGGACGATACTGGGTGAGTACTCCAACCGTATCTATACCGGAATTAATACAGTTACTCAGCGGAAAGTCGATTATACGGTACTTACCTCCGTAGGGTACTGCCGGTTTGGCGACTGTCTGGGTTAATGCATAAAGTCGACTGCCTTGACCTCCAGCTAGTAACATAGCTATAGTTTCTTTCATTCCTCACTCCTTCCATATATCTATCTCGAAGTTTCATCTTTCGGGATCTCAATGAACATCCCGCTGTATCCCGGAACATCTATTTTGATTGATTGATTAAATCCATGAAGCGGTTGCGACTCCGAGAGGTATTCGGTAGATTTCATACCACATTCAGAGGCGTTGTAGTCATCGGAACTCAGCAGCAGTGTATATCTGCCGGTGTTCGGTACCCCGATGCGATAGGCGGTTCTGCTCACAGGTGAAAAATTCACAACCACCGCAACCGAACTACCACGTTTATCGGTGCGGATAAAAGAGATGATATTTTGGGTCGAATCATCGGCTGAAATCCACCTGAAACCCTCCCAGGAATCCTCTATTTCATAGAGTGCGGGGGTAGACAGATAGAAATAATTGAGATCCTTCACAAACTGCTTAAACCGTCGGTGAGCCTCATAATCAAGCAATAGCCAATCCAGCTCCTTCTTATAGTCCCATTCGATGAACTGTGCAAACTCCTGTCCCATAAACAACAGTTTTTTTCCGGGATGGGCCATCATATATGTGAGAAAGGCTCTGAGGGAAGCGAATTTCGCTTCATAATCCTCTTCTGTCTTGTTTACCATTGATTTTTTTCCGTGTACCACCTCATCGTGAGAGATGGCTAGTATATAGTTTTCGGAGAATGCATAGTGAAGCGAGAAGGTGATTTTGTCATGGTTGTCTTTTCTGTAGAAGGGATTCAATTCGATGTACTTCAAGATATCGTTCATCCAGCCCATGTTCCATTTATAGTTAAAACCCAGTCCTGAATCAGCGACGGGTTTAGTGACTAGGGGCCAAGCAGAAGACTCTTCGGCAATCATAAGGGCATAGCCATATGATGAAAAGACTGCGGTATTTAGTTTTTTGATAAAATCTATAGCTTCGAGGTTTTCATTGCCTCCGAAGGTGTTTTTCACTGATTTGGTTCGGTTATAGTCTAGGTAAAGCATGGAGGCGACTGCATCTACCCTCAGACCATCGATGTGATATGTTTCAAACCAAAACATCGCACTGCTGATTAGAAAACTCTGAACCTCTCTTTTGCCGAAATCAAAGACTAAAGTACCCCATTGTTTGTGCTCCCCACGTGTGGGATTAGGGTCTTCGTAGCAATAACCTCCATCGTACATAGCCAGTGAGAAGGCATCCTTAGGAAAGTGAGAAGGCACCCAATCTAATATGACACCAATGTTATTTTGATGCATGATATCCACAAAAAACATAAAATCAAAGGGGGTTCCATATCGTGATGTCGGAGCGAAGTAGCCGGTAGATTGGTATCCCCAAGAACCGTCATATGGGTGTTCGGTTATGGGTAACAGTTCTATATGGGTATATCCCATATCCAACAGATACTCTGCTAGTTGGGGAGCTATATCCCGGTAGCTGTATACCGAGTAATCGGCATACCTACGCCAAGAACCCAAATGTAGCTCATAGATATTCATCGGACCGGAATAACTATCATAGGTGGCTCGTGTTAATTGATACTCACTATCCTCCCACTCGTATCCCGAAAGATCAAATATCTTAGATGCATTGGCAGGACGTGTTTCAAAGTGATAGGCATAAGGGTCACTCTTGAGGAGGGTAGTACCGTCTGCAGTCACAATCACATACTTGTAGCTATAGTATACTTCTAGATTCTCTATTGTGACTTCGTAGACGCCATTGTCTGATATTCGTGACATAGCAACTCCCGGTGAACTCCAACAACAAAAATCACCAGTCACATATACCTCTTTGGCATTAGGGGCCCATGTTCTGAAGACATACCCATTTTTATTATCATCAGCTACTCTATGTGCACCTAAAAGGTTATATGCCCTATAGTTTGTTCCTTCATGAAATGATTGAATCTCAGTGAGCATATTTCATCTCTCCCAAACACAATTCCTGTCTATCAGTTTACAGAATGATGAAACTATTTACAATACTTCACGATGTAAGGAAAGGGTAAAAGAACCTGACGCTTATATACCAGGCAACTAATTGACTGATGACCGCTACCACTACTTTATTAATCGGTAGGAAAT
>WRIP01000079.1 GCA_009782665.1 Oscillospiraceae bacterium | reverse complement strand
GAATCCTCTTTCGACAAACTTATTGTAATGATAAGCAACGTCTACCGCAAAGTATGTATAATATCCGTTGCTTCGGACCATTACTTCGTCTTTCTCACCACCGTATTCGGTTGCTTTGTACCATACTGCACCATCCATGGTATATATGAGATCTCTGTTTTTGAGTATATCCATTACCTTTTCAATCGTGTTATTGATATGAAGTGTGCTCTCATAAAACCATAGTTGGTATTCAATGCGGTAACGCATCAGATCATTCTTCATATTCTCGATATTAACCGGTAAAGCATAGTTTACTAACGCCTCTTTGCGTTCATTTGAAGGGCTGCCAATATATGTCGATCCATGTATCTCGGCGAACTCTTCAGCTCGGTCGATTATGTCCTGACCTAGATACCCACCTTCCGGGAACTCGATACTGCTATCATATATCTGCAGATAACGAGATTCTAAGGATACGGCAAACTTCTCGATTTGACCACCTGCATCGTTGACATAGAACTCTCGGAATATGTCGTACCCTGCCATCTCGAGAATACCTGCTAAACAGTCACCGAGTGCTCCTCCCCGTGCATTACCCAGATGCATGGGACCGGTCGGATTAGCAGAGACATATTCCACCATATATTTCGCACCCTTGCCGGCGGTTTTTCCATAATCTGAGCCGGCAGTAATAATACCGCTCAGTGCGTTTTCATAATAATTACTGCTGAAAAAGAAATTAATGAAACCGGGACCAGCTATCTCTATCTTTTGGAATATGCTGTCTTCTGGGAACTCCCCTATTGCCTCTGTCAATATCTCGGAAATTTTCGCCGGAGCCTCTCGGAATTGTTTGGCTCCGACCAGTGCAACATTACATGCCAGATCCCCTTTATCCGAGTCCTTTGGTACCTCGATGGTATATGTTACTGCCGCTTCCCCTAAGAGACTTCCCTTCGATATACATAATGCCAGAGCATCCTCGATTATGGCTCTGGCTGACATTTTGGCTTGTGTAAACTGATCAAACATGCTCAGTTACTTCCTTTACCGTTATTACGAGATTGTTTTTGAATACCTCATTGGCATTCATATCCATAGCATAGCTGAGACTGAGTCGCCCGCCTGTATCTCCGAGATTATTGTTAATTTCACTAGCCTTGATCCCAAACATTCCATCTCCTCTTTCGGTTCTGAAATGTGAGAAGTTTTTTCTGTCTCGTTCGATTATCATATGAGTACTACTACTTCCACTGCGAGAGAACACCACCTTCCGGTCGGCTTCTACCTCTAGTATGGTCGTGTCCGACTCTTGATTGTACTCATCGAAATTCAGGTAAGATATATAGTACTTATCCTTATCCTTACAGTAATCACCCAGCGTGGTGAGGGTAATATTGCTATCCCATCCCGTTATCTGAAGCCCATCTATAGTAATGAGGTATTTCGGTTTCACTCTATATTCCTGCTTTCTCGATTATCTCAATATCAACCTGTTCAATATTATCCGGCATAAATCCCAAAAACCTTTCTGCAATTTCAGAGAATCCGAAAGGATTATCTGAAATATATACTGTCAGTGAACCCTTTGTTGTTGCTTCATTTCGCATATCACCGAGCTTAAGCCCGGCAGCTTTTGCCGCCTCGGCTCCTGAATCGATGAGAGTAATATCGTTGCCGACGATATCCGAGATTAGCTGACCGATAATGGGGTAGTGTGTACAACCCAGCACCAAACTATCGACACCTTGCGCTGCAACCGGTAGCAGATAATCACTAGCGACCTGTCGGGTAACCGTATTGTCAGCCGATATATATCCGTTTTCTACCAACGGGACTAGGAGCGGACAGGCTTTAGTGGTGATTTTAACCTCTGAATCCAGTCTTACGATAGCCTGCTCGAAGGAGCGACTGCTGATGGTAGCAGCGGTAGCTATGACCCCTATTCTTTTGTTTCGGCTTGCCTTAACCGCTGCTAGTGCGGCAGGTTCGACACACCCTATGTATGCCACCGGCAGTGTTTTGGTATATTCGTCATCGAGTGAGGAACTCATGCTGCCGCAGGCATTTATGAGCAGCTTAACCTGTTTACCCAACAAAAAGTCTATCGCTTGAGCAGCATATCTTGATATAGTCTTTATGCTTCGGTTACCATACGGAACACGTGCTGTATCACCGAAGTAGATAATATTCTCATTCGGCATCAAGGAAATTAACTGCTTTACACAGGTAAGTCCACCAAGACCTGAGTCAAAGACACCTATGGCTGCATCAGACATCATCTACCGAGGCTCCTCTTTTTTCACGTTTCAACGCCAGTTCTATCAGTTTGTCAAGCAGTTGAACATATGAAACTCCGGACGCTTCCATACATCTGGCATACATACTGATGTTGGTGAATCCCGGAAGGGTGTTAATTTCATTCAGTAAAATAGAGTTGGAGCTACCTTCAATCAGAAAATCCACCCGAGCCATTCCACTACAACCTGCAACAATATATGCTTTTTGAGCTATCGCTCGTATACGGTCAGCAAAATCACTATCCAGCTCAGCCGGCAGTACTGTTTCACTGGGTGAAAGATATTTGGCTTCGTAATCATAAAACTCATTGCGCGGAATAATCTCGGCAACTACCGAAGCTATCGGATGATTGTTGCCTAAAACCGCACATTCCACCTCACGCCCGATAATACCCTTCTCCACGATAACCTTGTAGTCATGCTTGAATGCCAGGTCTATACCTTCTCTCAGTGAGAGTATATCGGTCGCTTTACTCACACCAACCGATGAACCGGCATTTGCAGGTTTAGTAAACATGGGATAGCCTATTTCTCTCTCAAATCGTGCAATATATGAATCCAGTCGATCTCGATCTCGCCTATAGATAACATCCCACTTGGCTCTAGCAATACCCGCATGATCAAATAATCGATTTGCTATCTCCTTATCCATACATATAGCGGTGGACAGTACATCTGCACCGATATATGGGATCCCTGCGAGTTCAAACAAACCTTGCATCGTTCCGTCTTCTCCATATAAACCGTGGAGCACCGGAAAAGCTAAATCTATTTTGATGGTATATGGAGTTTGGTCGATGGGAGATACAACCATCCCTCCAACACTACGATCTGGAGATATGATAGCCGGAATCCCTGAGTGTGAAGGGTAACCGTCCTTTATACAATCTGCAATACTTGTTATCTCACCTGCCAGATATATCCATTCACCGGCTTTGGTGATATAGATGGGATAAATATCATATTTTTCCTTTGACAGCGATTCATACACCGACGTCGCAGAGAGTATCGACACCTCGTGTTCAGTATTGGTTCCACCGAAAATCATGGCTATTGTCATCTGTGACATAGTTCAACTCCTAACTCGTATTTCCTATCCTGAAGCCGAATACATTCTAGCATAATCCATACCTCACGGCAATAAAGCAGGACCCCTTCGTTGCCTAATTATTGCTTTCAGGCATATATCGGTGTTTCATCGCGTTGCAGTAGATACTCTATACCAGTAGCATAGCTGTAGACGTATAATATTTTATCATAATCATCGAAGATGAATGAAAATTGTTTTGTCCACCTAACCTCATCTGAGCCGATATAGTAGATGCCGTTATCAATTTTACTGTAGAGCCCGTAGTATCCTGTGAGATGGTATCGGGGGATATTGGTTTGAGCCACCCCATCTCTATCTATTTGAAAATAGTATCCGGCAGAGTTCAGATAGCGTCGCTCATAGAGCCTCTGCATGGCAAAACCACTTTCTCTAGCGTTGAGAAAATCTCCCAGCTCATATACCAACATCAGATTGCTCTGTCGGCTTTTGGCAGACCATGCCCCGACTAGCGATGCGTAGGTACAGTAGTTCCAGCTATCCTCATAGTCTTCAAGCATCGGAAGTAAAAAAGCTTCCGGTAGCACAATATCCATGGTGAGGCTGTCCCCATTACTATTGATGAGATAGAATTCCTCCACCGCGGCAGTATACACTATTGCCTGACACAACTCTATTGCTGCTATGCTGTCGGGTATATATACCGGGTCAACCGTCAGCAATATATCATAAGCTAACACCAGATTATTCAGTTCCATCTCGATGATTGCCGTCTCATAGATGTAGCGGTTATATATATAGTCGGAGTTCATATATCCTTGCAGTATTCCGGTATACAGAAAAACTGCCCGGTCAATCTGTAGATTGTTCATCTGGTTATCGGCATACTCGTATATATCGTTCATCAACCCTTCATATCTGTGTTCATCCCGGTCGATGATAGTATCAATAAGCGAAATCGCTTCATCAACTCGATCCTGTAGGAGTAGACTCGTAAAGTTCATGGCATAACATTCGGTCAATCTTTCGGACACATCCATATATCCTTCGATGGAAGATAGGAGGATAGCTGCATTATCATAATCCTTTAACTCTATTAGTTGCTGCGCCTGTTGCAACTGTCTTGTCGGGTTATACCATCCAAAATATATGATGACGATAACAAACAGAAATGAAAAAATAGTCAGCATAAACATAAGCACTCTGACCAGAGTGCCGAATATCTGCAGTATCCGATTGTTGGTTACTTTTTCTGTCATTATCGCGCTATCGATATATTTCTTGTGTTCAGATATTATCTAAGTTTGTTTCCCACCTCTTTGAGATCATCCAACTGACCGATATCGATGAAACACCCGTCATCTATGAGATAACTTCCTATACGGTGACCTTCATCTGCTAGTTTAAGTGCGATATCGGTGATGTGTTGGAACTCATTATCCTCGACCATATCGATAAACTCGGGTGAAATCACGTAGAATCCGGTGTTAATGAGATTAGTGTATTCGGGTTTTTCGTTGATACCGATAATGGCACCGCTCTCATCCAGTTCAATTACTCCATAGGGTATTTTAGTATGTTTACGAGCCACCACCATAGTCAGAATACTCGCTGACTCTATGTGCGACTGCAGGATATCGATATAGTCGGCTTCGATAACATTGTCACAATAGGTGACAAATACCGGTGCCTCAAATACTCCTTTAAAGAATGCCAATCCACCACCAGTTCCAAGCGGTTGGTCTTCATCAATATATGAGATGGTATACTCTGTCGGAATCTCGGAAAAATAACTTTTTATGAGGTTCCGCTTATAGCCTAGCACCAGAGAAAAATCTCTGCAACCAAATTTCCTGAATCGGTCTATGATTAGTTCGGTTATGGTGGCGTTGCCCACCGGAAGCAAAGGTTTTGGCAGTATCTCGGTATATGGATAGAGACGCGTCCCGTAGCCACCGGCCATGATAATCACATGGTTGTCGATTTCATTCCGATTGCGATGCAGCGTGGCATCATGAAAGACGATAGCGTGAATACGACAAGACGAATCCAACATCGGGACCACCGTGCAGTCGAGTTGCTCGAGGATCGTTCTGGCTTCCTGCTCATGATATCCTGTAACGGTTGAGGGATTAACTGTCGCTGCCTGTTCTACTGTAAAATCCAGTCGATTTCCATTCTTAATGAGAAACCTCCGTATGTCACCGTCGGTCAGCACACCGTAAAGTATACCCTCTTCCTCTAACACCAACGCCTTATACTCGTTGTTTTCAAGAATAGTAAGTGCCTGATTAATTGTAGTTGTTGCTCTAACTATATAGTCGCTGTACTGCATAGCATATACTCCGTCTATTTATTCAATATATCCTTAATCTGACTAGCTACATACCTAACCTCGACTTCAGTAAGGTTAGAGGAGCAGGGTATATTCACTATCTCCCGATGAAAATATTGAGCCTTTTCAACTTCATAGGCTATATACTCAGTGAATGGTTTTAGTCGATGCATCAACTCCCAAATAGGTCTGGCTCCAATATTTCTTTCATTTAGCTTCTCGATAAGCAGATCCCTCTTACCATGGGTGACTAGGCCATAGAACCAATAGTTAGGAGCAACCCCCTCACTAAATGGTAGTAGTTCTAATCCCTCTTCCAGATAAATCTCGTAGTTTCGCTTTTTAGTTGCTATAAATACATCCAGCTGCTCGAGTTGTGCTATACCCAGTGCTGCCTGTAGATTAGTCATCCTATAGTTGTATCCTATTTCATCATGGATGAAACGCAGTTCATCATTTTTACTCTGTTGGGATAGATATCGCATATGTCCTAGTTTATTGCTATCCTTAGCTACTATCATACCACCTCCACCGGTGGTTATTATCTTATTTCCATTGAAGGATATAACCCCTATATCCCCTATGGTTGCAGCATGCTGCCCTTTGTATCTTGCGGCAGTGAAGTAACTCCCCATCGATTCTGTTGCATCCTCAATGAGTAATAGATTGAACTGCTTCGCAATATCCACAAGTGAAATCATGTCACATAGGTT
>WRIP01000078.1 GCA_009782665.1 Oscillospiraceae bacterium | reverse complement strand
ATCCGTTATTCTCATTTAGTTTCGACATATATCTTGATTCAACTATACTGTAAATATTGTCTGTTTCATCAATATCATACTCCACGAGAATCTCTTCTAACATTTCTCGTTCGATACCGCGCTCAAACAGGTATCGTTTTGCTTGTATTACACTATATTTCTTACTGCCAAAGAGATAATCAAGACAATCATATACATATTTTTCTTCATCGATATATCCTAATGCTTCTACTGAATCCACAACAAAATCTGCGGTATACTCATCAAACCGTTTTTTTAGCTTATCTCTCAGCTCTTTTTTAGTATGAGCACGATAGGACAACAGTTCATAGGCTTTAGCTTTAGCAGACACAATCTCACTCTTATCCTTGAGTTCATTAAGCAGCTGCTCATCGACCTCCATACCTTTATGCACTGTAAAATCGACATAGGTCTCTTCATCTATCGAAAAGACAAACTCTTCATCACAAAAAAGGGCATACCTGCCCCTTTTTGTCATAGTTATATCTGTTATTGTCATAAGTACCTACTCTACGTCAATGTCTAGCGAACTATCGGAACCGCCTCTCGGGCTTTCATCCTCATCTGAGTTCTTTGAAGGAGCTCGTACCGATGTTTTTTTGACCTTTTCCAGTTGATCCTTGTTTTCAAGTATTTTTTGTTCAAGTTCTGCCATCAGATCGGGATTATCTAGAATGTAACGTCGCACATTATCTCTTCCCTGTCCGAGACGTTGTTCACCGTAGGTGAACCAAGAACCGGACTTATGGATAATATCCAGAGTAGTTGCTAAGTCAATAACCTCTCCTGCTTTGGATATCCCGGTTCCGTAGAGTATATCAAATATCCCCTCCTTGAATGGAGGTGCCACCTTGTTCTTTACCACCCTAGCTCGTGTCTTACTGCCGTAACTGTCAGACCCATTCTTTAGTGTCTCAGTTCTTCTAACATCTATACGCACCGATGAATAGAACTTAAGTGCACGTCCTCCGGGTGTAGTCTCAGGCGAACCATAGTTACTACCGCCGATTTTCTCACGGAGTTGGTTTATGAAGATGCAAATCGTATTGTACTTAGAAATAATACTGGTCAACTTTCTGAGTGCCTGGGACATCAATCTCGCCTGTAAACCGACGTGAGACGCTCCCATCTCTCCTTCAATCTCAGCTTTAGTAACCATGGCAGCTACCGAGTCGATGACCACTACATCGATAGCACCGGAGCGTATCAGTGCTTCGCATATCTCAAGTGCCTGCTCACCTGTGTCGGGCTGTGATACTAAGAGATTATCAATATCCACCCCCAGTGCCTTGGCATAAATAGGGTCAAGTGCATGTTCGACATCGATAAATGCTGCAACACCGCCGAGTTTTTGAGCTTCAGCCACAACATGAAGTGCTACGGTAGTTTTTCCCGAACTCTCAGGACCGAAAATCTCTACTACCCTTCCTTTGGGCAGTCCACCGATACCCAGTGCAATATCTAATGAAATAGAGCCGGTCGATATACTCTCAACGCTCATATTTACATTTTGCCCGAGCTTCATTATGGAACCTTTGCCAAACTTCTTTTCAATATTCGCCAGTGCTGTTTCCAGTGCGTCTTCTTTACTCTTCTTTACTGCTTCTGCCATGTCTTCTCCTTCGTCTCTTTGGATGATACTCACCATTCACAAGAGCATTTGTTAGTTTCGTTATATGTATTAGTCTAGCAAATGACCTGTCCGTTAGTACGGACTATGCGAGAGAATATGTTTATATATGTTGGGTTTTTGCTAAATAACAGCTATTCGCACGTTGCTTTTGCAACAGTTTGTTAGTCCATTTTTTGTGCAACCACTACTCTATCCATTCCATACTCATCCGATATTATCTCTATTTTACCATATGACAAACTCTTTAATATACCTTTTACGTCATTTGCTCTTTGAGATGCTACTTCAAAAACCAAATATGCCTGTTGCTTAAGTTTCGACCTATATGCATTTGATATATATCTATAGAAAGTCAGTCCATCGGCTTCATCACTAAGTGCATATTTCGGTTCAAAGTATAGTTCTCTTTCAAGTGTAACATACTCTTGTTTAGATACATAGGGTGGATTGGAAACTATCAAATCTAGCGAATTATCTACTAAGAGTGATTCATAACCGAACACATCGGCTTTAACGATATTGATATCATAGTTTTGCGAATTCTTTCTCAGATAGCTGAATGCTTCATCATACTTTTCAAGTGCAGTAATTGTTTGAACAATATATGCTCTTCTAATAGCGATAGCTATAGCTCCCGTGCCACTACAGAGATCAATAACGTTGGGATTAACTACGTTTTTAAGGCAGTCTATAGCCACCTTTGCGGTAGTTTCGGTTTCAGGTCTAGGTATCAGTACTCCGGGGCCTACCGAAAGCTCGAAATCCATAAATGACCATGTAGTTGCGATATATTGGAGCGGATAACCACTTTTTCGTTTATCTACTAATGCTAGAGTTAGATTAACTATCTCATCGGACACAATATTGTCGCTTGTAAGGTTAGTGAACTCCTGACCGGTTGCCACCTCGACTATAACTCTAGCTTCGTTTTGATTCTCGATTGATGCTAGCTTTAATTGTTCCTTAACCAATCGATGAAGCTGCTTGAGGTTCATCAGACTTCCCCATCTTCAGGTATTACCTGTTTCAAAGCTGCTAAAGCAACCTCAATTTGGTCATCGTCCGGTTCAAAAGCGGTCAGACGTTGAACTAGTAGTCCAGGGTATGAGAGCACCTTTGCAATGATATTACTGTGTTTACCGGCATATCTGAGTGCTTCGTAGGCAATAGACATGATAACCGGTATCATCAGCAACTTTATCCCTGCTCTTAACAGTGTATTGGTAAAGGGTACAAATGAGAATATTGCGATTGAGATAATAAGTACCAGGAAGAGATAGCTGGTACCACATCTGGGATGAAATCTCGGATACTCTCTAACATTCTCAACCGTTAGTTCTGCTCGTGCTTCATAGCATGCAATAGACTTGTGCTCTGCTCCGTGATACTCAAACACACGACGGATATCCTTCATTCTGGTTACTAAAAACAGATAAAGCACAAAGATAACAATCTTGAGTAATCCTTCCACGGCTGCCTGCCAACCGTTCAATGGCATTAACTTCCCGACTAGACCGGTTAGAAATGTGGGGACGATCATAAACAGTACTACTGCAAGTAACCCGCCTAAAACCGCACTGATGGCTCCGATAACTGTGAAAGTCTTGTCATCCATCTTGCTTTCTTTCTTAGGTTCCTCAGCTTCACCTTCCCCCTCTTTAATTTCTAACTCCTCTTCTATTGCTATATCGGCAGACTTCATAATGAACCTGTATCCCTTAATCATACTATCGATGACCGAATAGGCTCCACGAACAAATGGAATGTTCGATATTTTTGAGGGACTGATTTGATCAGTCTCTAAAAATATCTCTCCATCCGGCTTTCTGACAGCAAGACAGGTCATTGAGGGAGATCTCATGTATATACCTTCAATGAGAGCTTGACCTCCTATTGAGGTTTGAAATTCTTCTTTTTTTTTCATTGTTTTTCCTTTATTAGCTCAATATCGGTAGACGTGGTAACGAAATCGTAACCTTGGTGCCTTCTCCGAGTTTACTATCTATAGTCAGTTCTCCGTCATGCCGGTCCATGATTTCTTTTACCAGCGACAACCCTATTCCGGTGCCCGGTAGAGAATTCTTAGCGCGGAAATATCGTTCGGTAATACGTGATATATCGTCATCCGGAATGCCGATGCCCACATCGGTAAAGGATATGATAATTCTAGAGGGTGTTGTAGTGGCTTCAACCGTGATGGTATCTCCGGGTCTAGAATACTTGAGTGCATTCTCCAGTAGATTCGAAAACACCTGTCTCAGACGGTTTCGGTCAGCAAATACCGGGTGGCTCTCGGGTGGTTCTTCATATATCAACGACACCCCGAGCCCCTTTGCTCGGTTTTCGAAGGTCATAACCGACTCTGACAGCTCAGCCACAATATCTATTGGTGCTCTAGTCACTAAGATATTTCCGGTTTGTAGCCTGGAGAAGTCCAAGAGGTCCTCAACCATTAGACTCAATCGTTCAGTCTCCCCTGTTATGATTTTCATCCCCTTATCTCTCGTATCCACATCATTGATATCGGAGGTGAGGATAGTTTCTCCCCATCCACGTATAGCAGTGAGTGGAGTTCTGAGCTCATGTGAAACAGAGGAGATGAAGTCATTCTTCATACGCTCCGCATCGTCAAGACCGACTGCCATATCATTGATGATATTACAGAGATCACCGATTTCATCCTCATAGCGATTATCTATTCTCACCGAATAGTCGCCGTCGGTAATCCGCCGGGCCGACATCCCGATTGTTTGAATGGGGATTACAATCGAGCGGATAAAGAATACTCCCGAAAATATAGTAAAGAGCAGTATCAAACACCCGACTAAAATAACAATATATATGATTTCAGTCAGTCGTGCATCAAACAGTCTCAGAGAGGTAACCATGCGAATAGCTGCTATCTGACTGTTGATGGGATTGGCGAAAGCTATTGATCTTGAGATAATATGTTCACCGGTATCGGAATATCCTATGCTTTCTGACATCAATGTAGGAGAGTTTTTTGCCTCTATGAAGTCGGAGAGTGGTTGGTCCTGTGTGAACTGAAATCCACTCGAAGTGAGTATGACATACCCATTGTTATCGAGTGCCATCAACTCATAGCGTTCATGCTCCATAAACTCCTGAACAATGGTACGTAACGTTTGTTCCCGTTCAATATCGGTAGCTCCGCCACCGGTTATGATGTCATTGTATGCCTGTTCTATGCTGTGCAGCAATGATAGCTGAGCATAACTATAGAAACTATCACGGATGGAGTATATAACCACAAGAGCACCGGTGATTAAGATTATTACGGTCCAAACTAGGCTGCCGACTAACCATCTGGTAGTTATCCCTCTGCGTCTGGATTTCTTCTTAATTATTACATTCAAATCTGTCATATCAGGTTGTCCAACGGTATCCATAACCCCATACAGTCACAATATTGACCGGGTTGGAAGGGTCATCCTCAACCTTCATACGAAGTCTGCGTATATTGACGTCGACTATCTTGACGTCGCCGTAGTATGATGTACCCCACACCTTACCCATTATGGTTTCTCGATCGAGTGCTACACCTTGATTCTTAAAGAACAGTTCCATTATCTGAAACTCAACCTGGGTTAGATCTAATGGTTGATCATTCTTTTTTAGTAGACGGGAACTGAGATCCAATACGAAATTCCCACAGATGAGTTCTTTGGCTTCCGATTGTCTAGGAGGGCCGACTAACGTTCTGCGGTAAACTGCATCCACCCTTGCAATAAGTTCGTTGAGGCTGAAAGGTTTAGTGACATAATCATCTGCGCCGATAGCTAACGCTCTGACCTTATCAGGTTCCATCGTTCTGGCAGTCAGCATGATTATACCAATCACCTGATTCTTCCTTCTAATACGTTCACAGAGCTCGAAACCGCTGATACCCGGAAGCATAATATCGAGAATAGCTACATCAAATCTATCGGGATCGTTAATGATAATCTCAAGTGCTCGTTCAGCACTCTCAACTGCCTCGACCATGTACCCGACCTTAGTCAGATTCAAGGTTAAGAGATCCCTGATGGCGTATTCATCTTCTACGACTAATAATCGCTTCATACCGTCTCCTCTTAGTTTGCAACACTATAGAAATGGTTTGTTATATATACGAGACTCGACAGTGAACAACCGTCATATGCTTTATACATATACCTATATATTCCACCTAACCCTACACCTACATTCTGAAATCCCAAATCTTGGTATTCAGTCATACTCTCGTCCATCCTAAAAACCTTGAGTTCGAATATGACCTCGCCGGTCTGTGCTACACAAAACTGAAACAACCGTGAATCTTCTTCATGTTCACTGATGATTACACTGTCAAGCCATACATCGGGTATTCCGATGTTGAGGTTGAGCGGGATATTCACATAGGACGCAAATGCGTATCCCAACTCGGATTCGTTCAGGTAGTACCAGTATCTCCAGAGTAACTCATCTTCAATAGTCTCCCTGGGTGCTGTGTCAGAAGGTATACAGATAAATTTCTTGTTAACGTTATAGAAACTGCGGGAAACCAAAGGCATCTGTCTAACAAAGAGTTCGTAGATATCAAACTCCTGTTGTATCGTAACCGGCTGTAGATCTGTATGACTTAGTAAAAACACTTCGGTTGAGTTTCTATTTCCGATTATACTCTCATCTACAAAGATGGTAAATTGATTTGATAAGGTTTCTTCGAACTGTAACCGTAAAAGCGCATCCATATCATCCTGTAGAAATATCT
>WRIP01000077.1 GCA_009782665.1 Oscillospiraceae bacterium | reverse complement strand
GAGGCACCAGAGGAAATATCTTCAACGAATAATGGAGCGGCTCAAGATATCCCGCAAACGATAGATAAACCTATTGTCGAACTAAATGTGGAAAATGCTCGTGTATATGCAGAGGATATACTCTCCAAAATGGATGCATACAATATTCTTCTTTACCCCTCAGAAATTGAGTTGAAAGATAGTAACTCATTCTATACTGTATCATCTGTATTCTGTCATCCCATATGGGGAATAAATCCATGGATTGCGGCTCCAGTTGCCAGTGACCTTACCCTGGACATGGCGCAGCAGTATATGTCAACGCTTAAAGCCAATCCATACAACATGGGTACAGATTCGATATGTTATGATGTGTTCAGTATACAGGAAGTACAACAGAGTATTGATGAATACTACGGAAAAGGACGCACAGATATATCGAAAATATTGAATAGTGAAATGTCTAACAATCAAATAATCTCAGACAATGAGTATATAGTACATGAACGGTATCTCAACAACGACTATCCATATATTCCTTCTCTAGTATTTACCGAAATAATCGATTGTTACCTCGAAGGAGATTATGCAGTAATTACGTTCTACATTATCGAAAGATATTTTGAATACGAAACATATACTTTCTATGAACCAGGTCAATTCACGAGTTGGTACGGATTACCAGATCAAAATACAACCCCCGACAGTTTTGACTCATTACTCAACCTAGCTGGCAAGAAGCGTAATGATCTGGCTAAAAACGAATTACTCTTGTTCCAAGATGATGATGGGATTCATATTTGGGGTTGTTGTCCTGCTGGGAAAAACTGGACAAAAGAAACTCTTGAAGAGATTAGTCGAAAGACAGAACAACCAAAGATAACAATAGAAGATAATCAGCGTCCGCATGCCTTTGCGGACCCGGAAGTTGGTCTTTACCTACGTACAGGTCCGGGATCTGATTATGATATCATTGCACTTATGCCTCAGTATTCCACTGTTACGGAAGTCGGATATAACGGCAAAGAGGATGAATGGGTATTCATTAACTATCGCGGCTTATTAGGGTGGGCTGCTACCAAGTACTTGAACTACGAGGGAGGTTTTGCAAAACCTGTCATTTACCTATACCCTGAACAGGAAATGGATATAGAGGTGAAGCTCACACTAAAAACCGGCTATCTATCCTGCACCTACCCCACATATGTTGATCGATGGTACGTACATGCCTATCCTGACGGAGTACTAATAAACTATGATGATGGATATGAGTATTCATACCTATATTGGGAAGGTCATGGATATCTAAACTGTGACTTCAATGAAGGATTTGTTGTGAAAGGGACAGATACTGCATCATTCCTACGTGAGAAACTATCCTTTATGGGATTAACTCCTAAAGAATACAATGAGTTCATTGTGTATTGGCTTCCGTTGATGCAGAATAATCCATACAACATTATTACCTTTATGACGAATGAGTATACCGATAACGTAATACTGGATATTACCCCAACCCCTGACAGTATACTTCGAATCTATATGACATACATGCCTTTAGATGAACCAATTGAAATTGATGAACAGAAGCTGACAGAATTTGAAAGAAAAGGATTTACAGTAATTGAATGGGGAGGTATGCAATACTAATAGTAGGCGTACCAATTTCGAAAGTCATATATGAACTATCTGAAGATAAGGCAGACCAGCTTGCTTATGAAAAGCAGTAACAATGTATAGTTGTCGTGAATTGACAAAAATACTAGAATTAGCAGAGTATATCAGGAGCAACAATAGAAATTACTTGTGTAGTATATTGGTAACAGTAGTAATATCTCAATTAGGGGGGGAGAAAAAGCTCTGCATAAAGTATTTGCATTTCAATATAAAGTGTGCTATCATTTGCAAGCAATCAGAAAGAGGTGAACCTAATGAAAGAAAATATACATCCCGAGTATAAAGCAGCTACCATTACCTGTGCTTGCGGTGAAGTCATTGAGACTCGTTCCACAAGAGAGAATATGCGTGTGGAAATCTGCTCAAAATGCCATCCGTTCTATACCGGAAAGCAGAAACTCATTGATACCGGCGGTCGTGTCGACAGATTCAAGAAACGCTTTAACTTGGATTAATTCTGTATCACATAGCATTTTGATATGATAAACAGGATCTGATAGTATCTCATACTTATCAGGTCCTTCATCATATCTGCTTCGCTGAGCATATATCTTTTTTCATGCTTATTGAAAGAGATTTATAGAAGTGAAGCGAACCGATGAAAATAGCTTGCAAATTGCTTAAAACAAAAAGGACAGCTTATGGATGAATATCTGACAATTGAAAACTTCGGTGAATCAATATACATCGAAAAGAAATCTCGTTTTTTAGGGCATTGTAAAAGGGTGACCTCTAAAGAACAAGCCATAGAATACATTAACGAGATAAAGAACCGATACAAGGATGCTAGCCATAATGTTTCTGCATATAACATACGAGGGAATATCAGCCATTCGTCTGATGACGGGGAGCCTGCCGGTACGGCAGGTGTACCGGTACTTGAAACAATGCTCAAGGCAGATATTGTCGATGCAGCTGTAGTAGTCACTAGATACTACGGAGGTACCCCACTCGGTGCCGGCGGCCTAATAAGGGCGTACTCCTCTACCGCTTCTGCAGCACTCCGCGATGCCAAGGTCGTAGTGATGACTCAATGCGTGAAGTATGATGTTGCAGTAGTATATTCGTCATATGATAAACTACTTAAACTCTTAGAGGACCTGCAGATAACCATAACTGACAGAGAGTTTTTAGATATAGTGAAGCTAAAGATTATTACAGTCAAGGATAAGGAACAGACACTGCTTAATTCGCTTAATGAGTTCTTCCGTGGAAGTGGTGAAGTGACGTTTACGGGTGAAGAGTTTCTTGCTCACCAAACAGATAGCTAAAGAACTATTGATAGGAGTTACTGCAACAAATATGAACGACGTGAGCCGAAGTATTCATCTTGAAGATATTCCGAATTTCAATCGTTTTTCGGTTATTGAAGAGATTGTCTTGGGATGGTCATCCGACCGGAAGTTTCTCCTTCAAGATGTTTCAGGAAACAAATACCTGCTTAGAGTTTCAGACATAAACAATAGCGAGCAAAAAGAAGCTGAGTTTCTGATGATACAACAGGCCACTTTGCATAATATCCCCACCAATCAACCGATAGAATATGGGATATGTAATCGTCAGCAGAGCACCTACATGCTGCTTAGTTGGGTTGAAGGAGATGACGCTTCAAATATACTACCAACACTAGCACGCAGCGAACAGTATCGCCTCGGGATAGTTTCCGGCAGGTACTTAAAGCGTATTCATGCTCTTGAAGCGCCACTGAAACGACCGGATTGGGAGTCATTCTATATAGCTAAGACCAAAAAGCGGATAGAGAGCTGGAAAGCTCATATAGACAGCGACTTTGTATCCGGAAAGGAAGAATGTTTTCTAGAGTACATTGAAGACAACTGGCATCTATTGAAAGGTCGTCCGACGGGTTTTCAACACGGAGACTATCATACCGGGAATATGGTTATCGACTCAACCCACAATCTTCATATTATTGACTGGAACAGATATGACTGCGGAGATCCCTATGAAGAGTTTATCCGTATTGTATTTTCGGTAGAAGTCTGCAGATACTTTGCATCCGGTCAACTGTTCGGATACTTTGAGCAAGATCCCCCGATTGAGTTCTTCAAATTGCTTGCCATGTATATTGCCAGTAATCAAATCGGTGTGGTCGGATGGGCAATGAACAATAGTAAGACCGAGAAAGACTTAGCGATAAGACAAAACCTGAGTGTTGCTTCATGGTATGATGATATGAAAAATATCATACCTTCTTGGTATATTAACGGAGAGACAATGGACAAGTTTCAATAGCTAAACCATATGGTATGAGTATCTCTTCTGCATATATACCGATTCAATGGTAATAGTAGTCGAAAACACATATGAACGCATCTGACCGAACTGAGGTGGTTTTTCTTTTTTCGCAGGATATAGAAAAAAATAAAGGGATAAACCTCTTTTTTGCGTATATAACTATAGAGGATTCTTTATGACTATACGCGAACGTTATGAATTGATTGAAAAGGAGATACTCTCTCCTGCTGCCATGTTGGCAATAAACAGCAAGGGACGAAAGGTTGAAGAAGACGAATGTGATGTCAGAACCGTCTTCTGCCGTGACCGAGATAGAATACTCCATTCAAAAGCCTTCAGAAGACTTAAGCAAAAGACACAGGTCTTTATCTCTCCTGAAGGTGATCACTACCGGACCAGGCTCACCCATACCCTTGAGGTTTCTCAGATAGCCAGAACCCTTGCTCGAGCTTTCCGCCTGAATGAAGACTTAACCGAAGCTATTGCGTTAGGGCATGATCTAGGTCACACACCCTTCGGACATGCCGGAGAGAGAGTACTCGATCAACTGTGTTCTTTCGGTTTCCGTCACTATGAGCAGAGTGTCAGGGTGGTGGAGTTCATCGAGAAGGACCATAAAGGACTGAATCTCACATATGAAACGATAGACGGAATAGGAAACCATACTACCGGTAAGCAACCCGAAACGATGGAAGGCAAAATCGTCAGAATAGCCGATAGAATTGCGTTTCTGAACCATGACATTGAGGATGCCATTACTGCATCGGTGTTTAGTGAGTCGCTACTACCCGAAACAATTACCGATGTTTTAGGTATCGGTAAATCCGAGCGTATAACCACCGCAATTGATTCATTGCTGCGACATTCCACCGAACAGGAACTGAGCTTAGGTAAGGAAGTACAACAAGCATACGATGAGCTCTATCGATATATGTTTGACAACGTGTATCTGAACACCGCAACCGAGATTAAGAGTGAAGAACACAAAGTTCAAGAGTTAATCAGTATTCTCTTTGATTACTACATCAAAAACTATACCGCGATGCCGGAATTCTATCGGTATACTGCCGAGAACGAGTCCCCCGAAAGAGCGGTCGTTGACTATATCTCCGGAATGAGCGATGCCTACGCCACATACTGTTTTGAAACACTCTTCATTCCCAAACCCTTTGCCTTACAGTTTTAATATATACAGATTAGGAGATAAATAGAGGTGCCGTTACCGCAAGACTTTCTTGATGAACTACACAGTCGAAACGATATATCTGAGGTCATAGGTTCATATATATCGCTGATAGGTCGCGGTCGAACCAGCAAAGCACTCTGTCCCTTTCACAGTGAAAAGACTCCTAGCTTTACGGTATTCGGGGATACCCAATCATTCTTTTGTTTTGGTTGCAACACCGGAGGGGATGTCATCAGCTTTGTAATGAAGCTGGACAATCTCAGTTACATCGAGGCAGTGAGAAAACTCGCCGATCGAGTTAATCTCAAGATGCCGGAGGATGTTAACGATGACAACGCTAAACTCCGGATGCGGATATATGCAGCCAACAAGAAAGCAGCACGTTTCTTCTTTGATCATCTCAACTCGGATGACGGTCGCAATGCACGCTCATATCTCAGACAGCGCGGCTTACAGGATAATTTCATCGCGAAGTTCGGGTTAGGTTTTTCACCTACCGGTTGGAGTGATTTAAGAGACTTTCTGAGGAAGGAAGGCTTCTATGACCGTGAACTGCTGGCTGCAGGTCTGATAGCGGAAGGCAAAAGTGGCACCTATGATGTCTTTCGTTCCCGAATTATGATACCTATCATCGATATTAGGGGAAACGTCATAGCATTTGGCGGTCGTGCGCTAGGCGATACCGGACCTAAATATATCAATACCAGCGATACCCCGGTGTTCAAAAAGAGTCGCAATCTGTTTGCTCTCAACATTGCAAAAGGTCTTTCGAGAGAGCTCATTTTGGCAGAGGGATATATGGATGTGATTATGTTGCATCAGGCTGGGTTTACCGGTTCGGTCGCAACGCTCGGTACCGCACTCACAGTCGAACAGACTCGACTCATTTCACAGTATGCTGATGAAGTGTTAATCTGCTACGACTCGGATGAAGCCGGTAAACGTGCAACAAAACGAGCTATCGACCTATGTCGACAAATTGGTCTTTCAGTAAGAGTTGTAGATTACACCGGTGCCAAAGATCCGGATGAATACATCCGGAAGTTCGGCTCTAAAGCTTTCAATGAGCTACTTATCAAATCCAAAAACTCCTTGGAATATGAATTGAATAAGGCGAAAGACAAGTATCCCATATCAACCGATGAAGGAAAGGTCAGATACCTTAGTGAAGCCTCGATGATATTGGCAGGCTCTACATCTCCGACTGAAATAGATATCTATGCTTCAAAGCTATCGAATGAGTTTTCGGTAGGTAAGGAAGCAATAATGGCACAGGTAAGCGATATTAGAAAACGAAGACATCGTAATAACAGTAAGAAATTCTTAGAGTCGCT
>WRIP01000076.1 GCA_009782665.1 Oscillospiraceae bacterium | reverse complement strand
AAAAGATGGCGCCGTGCTTTGGTCCTCAAGCCAAAACGGCAGCCAGCTCCACGGTGGCGATTCACCTTACGTGGTTAGCGCCGATGGCTGGACCCAACCGGGCGCCGGGCCACTACGTTCGCCCTTTGGGGGCCGCCTACACCCCATCCAGCGAGTTTACAAACAGCACGAGGGCATTGACCTGTTGGCTGGCGGCCGCGGCAAACCAATCTATGCTGCCCACGACGGTGTGGTGAAGGATGTCCGTTGCGATTCGGGTGGCAACTGGACTTTGGTAATAAACCATGGGGCCGGCATCACCACCCGCTACCTGCATATGGATGGCCTACCCAACATTCTGGTGGAAGAGGGTGAAAAGGGGGTGGCTGGGCAGCATGTTGCCAATGTGGGCAACTCTGGCAATTCAACCGGGCCACACCTCCACTTCGAGGTCCGGATTAATGACGAACCAACCGATCCGATTGCCTTCCTAGCAGGTCATGGCGTTTCTCTGATCTTCTAGCCTTTTTGGCCCAGCGCCTCTTGTTGGGTGGCTTCACGATTCGCGCCAGGTGCTACTTCAACCAGCCAGCACCTTCGCCAAATATTGACCTGTGTAACTGTCCGGATTGAGCGCGACTTGCTCGGGCGTGCCCTCCGCCACCACCAAACCACCTTCTGAGCCGCCCTCTGGACCAAGATCAATCACCCAATCGGCTGATTTGATGACGTCCAGGTTGTGTTCAATCACAATCACAGTGTTGCCTTTGTCTACTAGCCCCTGCAGCACCCCCAGCAACTTGCGAATGTCGTCGAAGTGCAGGCCGGTGGTTGGTTCATCCAAAACATAGACCGTCCGGCCAGACGAGCGCCGCTGCAACTCGCTAGCCAGCTTGACGCGCTGGGCTTCACCACCCGAAAGGGTGGGTGCCGGTTGCCCTAACCGCACATATCCCAGGCCCACATTGACCAGGGTATTTAGGTGGCGGGCGATGACGGGAATGGCCTTGAAAAACTCGGCCGCCTGTTCAATTGGCATGGCCAGCACGTTGGCTACGGTTCTGCCGTTGTAGTGAACCTCTAGGGTCTCTCTGTTATAGCGGTCACCGTGGCAGACTTCGCAAGGCACATAGACATCTGGAAGGAAGTGCATCTCGATACGGATGATCCCATCACCCTGACAGGCTTCACAGCGACCACCCCGTACATTGAAGGAGAATCGACCTTGATTGTACCCCCGCATCTTAGCTTCGTTGGTGGAAGCAAATACATCGCGAATAAACGTAAATACTCCGGTATATGTGGCTGGATTGGAACGCGGTGTTCTGCCAATCGGAGATTGATCGATAGCAATCACCTTGTCCAGATTCTCCATACCTTCAATGACATCAAAATCTCCGGCTCGGACGCGAGCTCGATTGAGCTGACCATGTAGCTTCTTGAAGAGTATATCGTTGACCAGTGAGGATTTACCTGAACCGGATACCCCGGTCACACAGATGAGCTTTCCAAGCGGAAACTCCACGTCTATATCCTTAAGATTGTTCTGTCTGGCACCCTTAACTAATAACGAATGACCGTTCCCTTCTCTTCGTGTTTTCGGTAACTTTATGGCTTTGGTACCCGAAAGGTATTGACCGGTAACAGAATGTTTACAGGCGATTATCTCATCGATCTCACCGGCTACAACTATTTCACCTCCGTGAACTCCGGCTCCCGGTCCGATATCAACGATATAGTCTGCTGAACGTATAGTCTCTTCATCATGTTCTACGACGATGAGTGTGTTACCGAGATCCCTCAAACGTTTGAGTGCTGATATGAGTTTAACGTTATCTCGTTGATGTAGTCCGATACTCGGTTCATCCAGCACATAGAGCACTCCCATCAGTGAAGAACCTATCTGGGTTGCCAGTCGAATACGCTGATTCTCACCGCCTGAGAGTGACCCGGCAGCACGTGAAAGCGAGAGATAGTTGAGTCCGACATTACTGAGGAAGCCAAGCCGTTCCTTAATTTCATTCACCACACGATCGGCTATGAGTTGCTGACGATTGTTTAGCTCCAAATCGTTAAAGAATTTCAATAATTCAGAGATCGACATGAAACAGAGACTCATGATGTCACTATCTCCTACCGTCACTGCAAGGGAGGATGCCTTTAGGCGTTTTCCACCACAGGCAGGACAGATTTCTTCACTCATCAATCCCTCTATCTCTGCTCTTGTCCAGTCGCTTTGCGTCTCCTTGTGCCGTCGTTCGAGGTTGTTTATGACCCCTTCAAAGCTATTGAGATAGCTACCGTATCCGTACTCATTTTCTCTGTAGAGTTCCATCTTGATGTCACCTGTACCCCAAAGCAACGCTTTGTATGCCTCTTCAGTAAGTTCGCTGAGGGGTTGATCTACCGAGAAACCATATTGTTTAGCCAGGGCATCGAAGTACATTCTAGCAATACTACCCTCGACATAGTTCCATCCGCTTGCACGGATAGCACCTTCGGTTATCGAGAGATTTATATTGGGGACGATGAGATGTTCATCTACCTTGAGATAGGTACCGAGCCCGGTACATACCTCACATGCTCCAAAGGGATTGTTGAAGGAAAACATCCTCGGGGTGAGTTCATCCAGTCCCACACTTCCATGTTCGGGACAGGCATAGCTCTGTGAAAAGACCAAATCGCTTTCGTCATCTATGAGATTGATGACAATACTGCTTCCCGATACTCCGAGTGCGGTTTCAATCGAGTCGGTTAGTCTCGAGGTTATCCCCTCCTCTATCACCAATCGATCAACAATTATCTCAATGTCGTGTTTTTGATTCTTGTTCAGTGGAATTGGTTCCGATAGATAGTAGGTGGTACCATCTACTCTGGCTCTTACATAGCCGGCACGTAGAGCTGCCTCAAATTCATTCTTGTGTTCACCTTTTCTTCCTTTAACCACCGGAGCCAGTACCTGAAACCGGGTACCGGTATCAAGTTCCAGTACCGAGTCGACTATCTGATCGACCGTTTGATTCTTTATCTCCCGACCGCAGATAGGGCAATGCGGTGTTCCTATTCTCGCATATAGTAATCGGAGATAGTCGTAGATCTCAGTCACCGTTCCAACGGTAGAGCGAGGATTACGCGATGTGGTCTTCTGATCGATGCTTATTGCGGGAGACAGACCCTCTATCGAATCGACATCTGGCTTTTCCATCTGACCCAAAAACTGTCTGGCATAGGAAGACAGACTCTCGATATATCGTCTCTGTCCATCTGCATAAATTGTATCGAATGCGAGTGAAGATTTACCTGAACCGGATATCCCTGTCATCACAATAAACTTATCTCGAGGTATACTTATGTCTATATTCTTCAGATTGTGTTCACGTGCACCCTTTATGACTATATTCTCAAGTGCCAACTGTTATACTACCTTTCGTTTCTCAACTTTTCTATCTTATCTCTCAGTTCCGCAGCATACTCAAACTCCAACAGCAATGCGGCTTGTTTCATCTCTTTCGTCAGGCGCTTGATGAGGTTATCTCGTTCATTGCGGCTGAGTCTCTTGCCTTTACCATCGGTTAGGTTATCATCTCGTGCAGATATCTCGAGAATATCCCTGACATCCTTGACCACTGTGGTCGGTGTAATGCCGTTTTTTTGATTGAACTCGGTTTGAATGGTTCGTCTGCGTTCAGTCTCGAGTATCGCTTTCTCCATCGATAACGTGATTTCATCGGCATACATTATGACCATCCCGTGATCGTTACGGGCAGCTCTTCCCACCGTCTGCACTAAAGAGGTTTCAGATCGCAGAAAGCCCTCTCGGTCGGCATCGAGGATAACCACAAGCGATACCTCCGGAAGATCTAACCCTTCTCGGAGCAGGTTAATTCCAACTAATACATCAAACTCCCCGAGTCTTAAGTCTCTTAGCAGCTGCATCCTCTCAATCGTATCTACATCATAGTGCATGTATTTTACCTTTACCCCTCGATCGGTGAGGTAGGAGGTGAGATCTTCTGCCATCTTTTTGGTCAGTGTAGTAACGAGTACCCGTTCACTAACTGCCACTCGTTTGTTTATCTCAGACAACAGATCGTCAATCTGTCCTTCTGTTGGCTTGACCACAATTTGAGGATCAACCAATCCGGTTGGACGGATGAGTTGTTCTACTATCTGTGTGGAGCGTTCTTTTTCATATGCACCTGGAGTTGCACTTGTATATATGACCTGATTCAGTTTATCATATACTTCCTCAAATCTGAGAGGTCGGTTGTCGTATGCTGACGGTAGTCTGAATCCGAAATCAACGAGATTTTTCTTTCTAGCATAATCTCCACCGAACATCCCGTGAAGTTGAGGTAACATAACATGAGACTCATCGATGACCATGAGGAAATCATCCGGAAAATAATCGAGGAGTGTGAATGGCTGTGCTCCGGGTTCTCTACCTGCCAGTACACGGGAGTAGTTCTCTATCCCCTTGCAGCTCCCTATTTCGGTCATCATCTCAATGTCATACATGGTGCGTTGAGCAATACGCTGAGCTTCAATCAACATGCCTTGATCTCTGAAATATCTTACCCTCTCATCCATCTCGTCACGTATATCGTTAACCCGCTCTTTCATCATCTCGGGAGGGATGATATAGTGTGAGGCGGGATAGATAGCAGCATGTAGTATGACATTATTTATCTCGCCGGTCAATGTACTGACCTCGCACACCCTCTCAATCTCGTCTCCGAACAGCTCTACCCGAATTGCCGAATCGCTGTGGTAGGAGGGAAAGATATCTATTACGTCACCACGTACACGAAATTTGTTGCGTTCAAATGCAATATCGTTGCGTTCATACTGCATCTCTACCAGTTTCTTGAGCATATCTTCGCGACGATATATCATACCGGGTCTGAGCGACAGTATCATATTGCGATAATCGATAGGGTTTCCTAAGGTATATATACAGGAAACGGATGCCACGATAATGACATCCCGACGTTCCGACAGTGAAGCAGTCGCCGAGTGTCTTAGTTTATCTATTTCATCGTTGATGGCACTGTCTTTTTCTATATATGTGTCGGTGGAAGGGAGATATGCTTCCGGTTGGTAGTAGTCATAGTATGAGACAAAATATCCTACCGCATTGTCCGGGAAGAACTCCTTAAACTCGGCACATAGCTGTGCTGCGAGTGTCTTATTATGTACTAAGACTAAGGTAGGTTTTTGAACATTCTGAATCACATTAGCTATAGTAAAGGTTTTTCCGGAACCTGTGACACCTAGTAGTGTCTGTTCTCTCATCCCTGAATTAATGCCATCACTCAGTTGTTTAATTGCTAGCGGCTGATCACCTTTTGGGCTATACTCGCTCTTGAGCTTAAAATCCATCGTTACCTTTTTCTTGCGGTTTTATGCATATTTTGTTATATATATATGTGTATGTTGCTGTGTAAAAAAGCATATCACAATTATACACTTGAAGGGATGTTTTTGGAAGTGAACGAAGTGAACGAAGTGAACGCAATGAGTGAAGCGAACGAAGTGAACGAAGTGAACGAAGTGGATGTAATGAGTGAAGCGAATGAAATGAACAAAGCGAATACCGTGAAATCCTTTACTGTTACGGCACTTGATGACAACCAAAGACTTAATCGTTATCTTATGAAGACGGTTCCGCTGCTTAGCGGTACACTTATGTACCGGTACCTTAGAACCGGGCATATTAAGGTCAATGGTAAGAAAATAAAGGCGGATTATAGACTAAAAAGAGGGGATAAAATTTCCCTATATTTTTCTGATGAATTTTTTGAAGTTAAAGAGGAGAAACTCGGTTTTCTGAATGCTTCCCGGATACTTAAAATTATCTATCAGGATAAAAATATTGCCATACTACAGAAAGAATCCGGACTGCTTTCGCATTCCGATATATCCACCGATGACGATACACTCATCAATCGATTTCTAAGGCATCTATATGAAAAGGGAGAATATGATCCTAGTATTGTCTCGAGTTTTACCCCAGCACTCTGCAATCGGTTGGACAAAGATACCGAGGGATTGGTTATTGCAGCAAAAACTCCTAAAGCACTCAGAGAGCTCAACCTCATGATACGCAATCAGCATATTATTAAGGAGTATCTGGCAGTGGTGTCTGCTAAACCACCTAAGGATGGGATATATTACGCTTACCTAAAGGATAATCCCTCAGCCGGTGCAAAAGGAGTTGTGGTATCCGACAAAGAAGATGACCGGTCCAAACAGATAATGACCGGAATCCAAAGTATTTATGCCGATCGGAATCTATATGTAGTTCGAGTAGAACTCATCACTGGAAGGAAACATCAAATACGGGCACATCTCGCACATCTAGGCTGCCCTGTATTAGGAGATGTACTCTACGGAGATAAACAGTTAGCAAGAAAATATACTGTCGACAGTCAGATACTGATGTCCCATAAGGTGAGCTTTTCTTTAGCTAACCACAGTGCTGATTATCCGACACTCAAATATCTTGACGGTCGGTCTTATGAAATCAAAAATGCGGCAGTTTCCTTCTGCCGCAAGGTTGATAATCTCTCAG
>WRIP01000075.1 GCA_009782665.1 Oscillospiraceae bacterium | reverse complement strand
ATAGTGTTGTAGGGCGAGTATTTCAGTTGGTACCATAATTGCTACTTGATACCCACTGGCGACAATTACTGCCGCCGCAACAGCGGCTACAACGGTTTTACCGCTTCCCACATCACCCTGTAACAGTCTACTCATCGGTATGCTCTGCTTCAGATCCAGTAGAATCTCATTGACACTGCGTGTCTGTGCATCGGTCAATCGGAAATCCAGAGAAGCGATGAATTTTTGTGAAATATCATCGGTGATGTGTAGATTGGTTGTCTGTCGGTTGCGTTCTTTGAATCGCATCATCCCGAGCAACAACACAAGGAGTTCTTCAAAAATCAAGCGCTTTCTTGCTTCTGATATATCCTCATGAGTTTTTGGCTGGTGTATTTGTTCTATCGCCTGCCTTCGTGAGATAAGACGATAGTTGTCCATCAATGTAGAGGGTAACGTTTCTTCAATGAAATGGATATATCCTTTCAGTGCATTTGAAACGGTATTAGCAATGAGGTTTGAGGAGAGACCAACGGTGGTGGGGTAGACAGGAGTCAACTTATTGATATCCTGGGGTTTAACAATCCAGGGATTATTCATATCGTTAGATATGAAGGTTCGATTGATTTTTCCGTAAAACAGGTATTTCTCATCTACTCTCAGTTCCAAGGGTGTATATATGTTGTTGAAGTAGAGGATATTCACCAGATTGTTATTATTCGCAGGGTTTTTGTCGTCGGAGACTGAGTCTTCGTCTATTGCTTCTATTCTAGTCAGGGTTCGTCCCCCATAGAGTGCTTTAGTCGGTTCTTTCTTCAGGACAGTCAGCCTATATATCGCGCTGTCGACAGCGGTAACGTCGGTCACCGACCGACAGTCGCTCATGTCGATATATCGTCTTGGATAATGGCATAAAAGAAGATCGATAGAGCTAATGCCAAGCTTAAGAAAAAGCTTTTCGCGACTCTCACCGATTCCCTTTACTAATCCAAGTTGCATACTTTTGATATCCACATCTAGATTATATCAAAAGTAGCATATATTTTGTAGTTATTCTGTCGATATGAGGTATGAATATATGGGTTGCCCTCCGTCAACCACTGAAACCTCAACATGCTTCGTTCTGGCAAGTATTACCTCACTCACGGTATTAGCTTCGGTTTCCGAAATACCTTCACCATAGATAATGGTAACGAAGTTAGTGTTCTTGTCGATCATTCTGCGAGCTAACCTTATTGCCGCGGTATATGTGGAATTGTCGGTGAAGGCTATCTTACCGCCGATCAGACCGAGAATTTCCCCTTCTTTGATGGTTTTGCCATCAATGTTGGAATCCCTGACCGCATAGGTTATGGAACCGCTCTTAACCTGTTCGATGACCTCCTTCATGGTGATGACGTTTTTCTCGATTGAAACAGTCTTATCAAACGCCAACATGGCTGAAATACCCTGAGGTACCGACAGGGTGGGAATGACAATGATATTTCTGTCAGCTAGTTTGACCGCCTGTTCTGCTGCTAAGATTATGTTTTTGTTGTTTGTGAATACAAATACATTCTGGGCAGCAACCGAATGTACGGCAGCTAAAATATCATCTGTTGACGGGTTCATGCTTTGTCCGCCTTCAACCGTCTTATCTATACCTATGTCTATGAGAAGATTATGCAGCCCATTACCGACGCTGACAGCGACAAAACCATACTCTTCTTCGCCGGGAGCAACATATTCAAACTCCTCTTTTGTGTCTATGATATTATGCTCTTTGGCATCTTTTTCATTCTGTAATCTCAGGTATTGCTCATACATATTCTCTATTTTGATGTCCGAGAGATATCCTTGCTCCAATGCGACCTCGAGTGCCCTATTTGGCTCAAGTGTATGAACATGACACTTGATGAGTTCAGTATCGTCGACACATAGCACACTGTTGCCGATTGTTTCCAGTGAATGGCGGAGCTTTATGGCATCGGATCTACCGTTTTTCATTACTAGAAACTCGGTACAGTATTCGTTAGTCATATCGTCAGCTATATCTTTTGCGTATACACCGGTATTCTCAACCGATGAGATAGGTTTCTGCTCAGAAGGTTCGATAATGACATTGTCACGTATCACCGACAGCATTCCCTCGAACACAATGATAAGACCCATACCGCCGGCATCAACAACCCCTGCTCGTTTCAATACAGGTAACAGTTCCGGTGTCTCGGCCAATGTCTCTTTTTGTACCGCAATTATACGTTCGAGTAAACTGACGAAATCCATCTCGGCAGCTTCATCAATTGTCTGTTCAACTGCTACGCGAGCTACCGTCAGTATTGTGCCTTCTGTCGGTTTCATGATTGCATTGTATGCTGCCTCGATCCCGTATTGAAGAGATTTTACAAAACAGGTAGTGTCTGCGGTTTCCTGTCCTCTCATACCCCGGTCAAACCCGCGGAATAAGAGCGAGAGTATGACTCCGGAGTTGCCTCTAGCACCTCGGAGTAACGCAGAAGCTGCAATCGATGCTACCTTTTCGATAGCAATGTTATCGGGAAGACGCTCAAGCTCTCGTACCGAGGCTCTGATTGTCATACTCATATTGACCCCTGTATCGCCGTCCGGTACGGGAAATACATTGAGTTTGTCAACCTCGTCTTTGTAGTTAGAAATATTATTTGCTCCGGAGATGATCATATCTCGGAATTGTTTTCCGGTTATCATGGATTAATCCTCCACATGAAACTGAATCAGTTGTTACGACACCATCTCATCAACATAAATGTTGATAGTACCGACAGTCAGGCTAGTCGACTGTTCCAATGAATACTTAACCTTGTCAGACAGATTCTCTACAATAGTTGAAATATTCACACCATATACAACCTTAATGTGTATATCAATCCCAAGAGTGCCGTCCTTATCGTATACACGAACTCCCTTTTCAGGAAAATCCTGTTTGAACAGTAATGCTCGAACTCCCTCGAACATACTGCGAGTCGCCATGCCCTTAACACCGTAGCTGTCGCTGGCGATGTTACCAACCAGATTCGAAAAATATTCCAAGGTCAAAACCACCACACCGTGCGGAGTCTTTATTCTTACCATAAGTTGATCCTTTCCATGGTATTTGTATATGCCCTATGTAAAAAAATTCCATGCATTGTGCGTGCATGGTATATGTTACTCTGTAGCTGAAAAAATGTCAAATTGATTACAAAAACCCATCTACATTTATTGAAGTGAGTTTTGTATATAAATAAAGCGGGTAGCCCTAATTATTTCATCTAACTTCAATTGCATTCCAATAGCTAGCGGTTCTCTTAAAGATATCAATACTGATTCGTCAAAGAAACTGCTTGCTCAGTAGAGCTATCGCAACTACCGATACAATACTAAGGAGGGTACCGATGAGGTAGTATTCGGCAATGTTTCGATCTTCCAGATCTTTGAATCGGGTAATAGTCTTTGCGGTCATCAAAAATCCGATAGCAGCATACTGATCAAAAAGTATTAGTATGAACACTAGGCTGCGTTCCAGCATCCCAATTATATTTCCGGCAGCGACAAATTCACCAGATTTCAGAGAATTACCTGCGATAACTGCACTCAACCCTGTGGCGGTGAAGAATTCATTGATGGTTATTGAAATAGGTCTGAGGATTAGTAAATATGCTATACAGAGTATAATTGCTGTAGTATGAGATTCAAGCAACTTAAATCTGACGATTAACATAGCCTCATCACATACGATGATTACAGATAAAAACGAGGCTAGTAAAAGAAGTTGATTGATGAAGTACCTATATCGCCTGATATGTTTGAAGAAACTTCTTTCACTTTTACATCTTACAAATATCCACAATACGAGGTCGATGAGTATATGCGATATACTCAGGAACAGTAAAATCATTAGGAGTTGGTGATTTAGCCTGAACGCTACTGTCAGTACAACGGTTGATACTGCGCAGTAGATAAGTAGGTGGATAAGAAGTAAATGAAATCTCTGATACTTATGTTCAATCATTCTGTCTCTCTGTAGATAGAACTCAGCTAACAGATACCCTAGCAATATAGTTAGTTTCAAGTAGGTCATAAAACTCCTCCTGAGTATTACATTAATGATAGTAAAAGATCCCAGTCAAACAGATGGGTCGACTTTACGCCCCGAGCGGTTACCTCAATATTCTTACCCCTTGCAAGGGTACTCCTAGCGTTTTCAATTTTCCCTAGTAGAAGCTGAGCTTTTCCCAGAAGATAGATAGTATATAGGTTTGAGTCGTTGCTCTGAGGATAATCGGCTTGAATGGATATCGAGTTATGGAGTAGCTGTTCCGCTTCAGAATACTCCTCTTTTTTTAGCAGTATTTCGCCTAAAACATTGAGTATGTGCGATAGCATATAGTTGTTGTTTCCATACTCTTCGGTAGCTATTCTTAATGCTTCTTGCGCGGATGTTTTAGCAGAAATCAGATCTCCAATATCATATTCATGACATGCCATCGCAAGAGGTATGGTGTAACTGAGATTACTGTCAAGAGATTTACTAATTCTAGTATTCATATTAATGAAATATGCTGCTAGTGAACTCCAGCATAAGCGGTATGCCTCATAGTTCGCTGCTTTTAGGTGTTTACGCACTGCGTTTAGTGATATCCTATCAGCAACAGACAACTCCTTCATATCATGATTCAATAACTCATACTGAAAGACAATCTGTCGCTGCCTATCGGTCCATCCCTCGGATATGACACTGAGCATTGTAATAACTGCATCTACTAACGGTTGAGCGTCATTTCCTGTATCCACAGTTAGCTGTAACCAATGGTTGGAATTGTTCTTCTTTTGCTTCAATATATTGTCTGAGGCTTTATGGAATGCAGGACCGTCGATTGAATGTACGGTATTCAATCCTTCACCGAAAGTATATAGTTCCCCGAGTACGATGCTAATACGCACTTTACAGACAGGGTATAGGGCCTTTATGATGGTTTGAAGGATTTCAAACACCTTATATGGAGCGGTCAAAACTGCTTCAAAACTATCTCCACCCGAAAGTTCAAATCCGGATAAAAGATACATACGAAAGCGTGAGTTAACATCAGAAAACACATCTGTCGCAGTAATACCCGCGATACTTCTGTCCTGCTGAGTCATCTCTCTGGAATTTATCATATCACCAACAATTACACAATACACCTGCTTACTCCTATAGTTTTAAGTAAAGTTACGTTACAAATCAGTTTAGCACTAGTCAAGTATATACCGAATACGGTTATATGTCTATAAAAACAACCATATTCGGTATATTTAGTAAAAAAACAACCAATAAAGGTTGTTTGTTTGCATGGTCAATATTAATGGAATGAGGTTAAGGTATGAGTTCTGCTACTGTAGTAATGATGCAGCCTTGAGCAGAATAATACCCCAACATCTCTTGGATCTTGTTTTTGTCATAACTTGTGACACAATCGGATATGACAGTTACCTCAAAACCTGCTTTACGCATGTTATAGCAGGTAGACTTCACACAAGCAATAGCATCTGCTCCAACTAAAAGGAAAGAGGATATCTCATGTTCGGCGATATAATCTCTAAACCCGTCACTACTCAACGCGTTGCCTTTGTACTTTGTGAAGATATTATCTGATACTATATTAAGCTCAGTAACCAATTCAGCTCCCTTTGTACCGGTTTTGAAGGTTCTCGTACCGGCAGATAGATTTTCATGCCGTATATACACTACATGTACACCAACTGATACGGCCCAGTTAATCATCTTGTTGACACCGGCAACTATCTCTTTGTAATGCTTCGTTATGTCATTTTGAATGTCAATTACTACTAGTGCCTTGTTTTGCATAATGTATCACCTCGCGTTTTTCCCAGCATAACATATGAATGGTGACATCAGCATGGCAGTAATATGAGTTGAAGCAATATATGACGATAACATGTAAGAAATATCAGACACTATTCAGTACTGGTTAGTATAGTAACAAACAGAATTTACTGAGAAATGATTTCTAAACGCATACATCTACTGCTTTTTATAGAGGTTATAATACTGGCAATTTGAACATCCGTATATTTTGTTTATTCTAGCATGATTGACAAAAATGCTGACATAGTCATGTCAACGATATATACTTGTGAAAATATATGTGAGGTGTCAGAAAAATGAAGGTGAATCGACTCATCAGCATTGTATTGGTTTTGCTAGACAAGGAACGAATCGCTGCGGGGCAATTAGCAGAAATGTTTGAAGTATCTCTTCGTACTATCTATCGAGATATAGAAACTATTAATCTAGCCGGTGTACCTATACGCTCTATTCCAGGGGTGGGTGGTGGTTATGAGATTATGCCGGAATACCGAGTAAATAACAGATATTTCTCGAGTGAAGATTACTCATCAATTTTAGTGGGTCTTTCTGGTCTTTCTGCTGTAATCAATGATAAAGAGATTCAAAACGCATATATTAAGATTAGAAGCATGCTTCCGATTGATAGTATGAAAGAAATCGAATTGAAAGCAGATCAGATACATATTGATCTAAGCAGATGGATTGGTTTCGACTATCTAATGCCGTATTTAGAAGCAATCAGAACCGCTTTAAGGAATAGCAACGTC
>WRIP01000074.1 GCA_009782665.1 Oscillospiraceae bacterium | reverse complement strand
TATGTCCACACTACGGGATAATCTGCCGCAAGAAATAGGCGGATTCAGCATCAGTGAGTACAGTGACTTTGACAGCCGAGTTCGAACTGTTTTTGAAGATAACTCTACCCATGATATTTTACTACCAGCGACCAACATGCTCTCCTATGTCCTATCCAACGGAGCAGAGGTGATGATTCGTCCCTCCGGAACCGAACCGAAGATGAAGATATATATCACTACGGCAGAGGCTAGTCTTGATGAATCACAGCTCCTTACCGATAGTTTAGTTGACGCAGCAACTAAACTGATTGGACAGTAACTGAGTTGTTTTTGAATGGTCTAACATAGCAAATCATTAGGTTCAACAAAAAACCTCACCTTGCGGTGAGGTTTTTTGTCTGGTCTACAGAATAATTTCATCCTCATTAATTCCGACTAACTGATTTAGACCGTGTTCATTCTTAATCCGCTTGAAGTTGCCGTCAATAATCTCAGCAATTACTATCTCACAGAGATACAATACGACACATCCTGGTTCACAGTGTCCCGAGTAAGCATAATCCTTGTCCGATACTACCATATGGATGTGCGGCACTCCATCGGCGATGACACCGGATATAGCAGATAGTTCTAACGGCTTATCATTCCAAGTCTCAAAATGCTCAACTGCCGGATATCCGGTTGTGGTGACCATGTGCAAGGTGCATTCCTTAAAGGTCGCAAGACCGGTCAATATCGCACCGTACTTCAGATTAGTTTGCTCAATAAAGTTCTCTATCTCCTGCAGTAAATCCTCTCCGGGATTAATCCGTAGGGTATATACCTTGCCAAATCCACTGCTGACATAATATCTCATAACCTATCCTCCTTCGGTTTTTATCATTATACCAAATCTATGTTTATTGCGACAACACCGAATTTCGATCTACAGTAGCCGAAACCGAGTAAGTAACAGCTATATAATCTCGGTTGGAGAAGATACTGAGATCAGCTACCAGACACTGTCTCATATTCGGCACGGATTGCCTTCCTGATGATTTTGCCGGAATTCGTTTTGGGTAGGCTCTCAGCATACTTGATTATTCTAGGATACTTATATGGTGCGGTTTGCTTTTGAACATAGTCCTGGATGTCTTTAGTCAGAGCAGCAGTTTCTTGATATTCACTATTCAACACGATGGTTGCCTGAACGACCTGTCCTCGTATGGGATCGGGTGCACCGGTAACCGCACATTCCCTGACGGCAGGGTGGGTGATGAGTACACTCTCGATCTCAAACGGTCCTATCCTATATCCTGAGCATTTGATGATATCATCATTGCGACCGACAAACCAAAAGAAGCCATCATCATCTCGATAAGCAATATCTCCTGTATGATACTTGAAATCATCACCGTATGCTTTTCTCACACTTCCTTCATGAAAGTATCCTTGAATCAATCCTTCCGGTAATCCGTACTGCAGGCTCCTTACCACAATCTCACCCTCAGTACCCGGGGGGCATATATGCCCCATAGGGTCCTCAAGCACAATGTTGTAGAGTGGGGAGGGTTTTCCCATCGAACCCGGTCTTGATTCAAACCAAGGGAAGTTCGCAATAAGCACACTGCTTTCAGTTTGCCCGTATCCTTCATGAATAGTTAGTCCGGTCAGTTCCTTGAAATCTTTTACAATTGATGGAGATAACGGTTCACCTGCGGTACAGCAATGCTTAACCGAAGCAAAGTCTTCTTTCTTCAACCCTTCATGCATCAATATCCGATAGATAGTCCCGGGTACACAAACGGTGGTAGGCATATAGTTCCTGAGCACCTCCAGCTGAATCTTAGCATCAAATCGGTTTGCAGCATCAAAACCGAGTATGGCACTACCCGACAGCCATTGACCATAGAAACTGCCCCAACCGAACTTCGCCCATCCGCTGTCAGAACCGGTATAGTGCAGCCCACCATCCTTTACACATTGCCAGTATCTGGCAGTGACGATATGCCCCAAGGGATAGGTATATGCGTGGGTTGCCATCTTGGGAGGTCCATTGGTTCCGGATGTGAAGTATATGATGAAGTGATCATCGAATCGTATTGAGTCATCTGCCACAAAACGTTCTTTAGTGTTTCTTGCTCCTCTTGAGAAATCTATCCAACCATCACGTCTCTTTCGAATCAACGCGATATCTTTAAGCTCACCACAATCCTTTTTGGCTATCTCAACCTGAGAGATGACATAGTCATCGTCTGCAGCTATGAGCAGTTTGGCACCGCTAGCATTCACCCGATACACAATATCCTTTGCGGTGAGTTGGTAGGATGCAGGTATGAGAATCGCTCCGATCCGGTGAAGTGCCACCGCAATGATCCAGTACTCCCAACGACGTTTGAGTATTAGCATGACCCGATCACCCTTCATGATACCGAGACTCTTAAGATAAGCTGCGGTTTGTTGAGACAGATCTGAGATATCTGAAAAGGAGAAGTTGATGTTTCCGTCACCCTCTTCATCGCAGTAGACTAATGCGAGGCGATCGGGTTCGTTTCTGGCATATGAATCAACAACATCGGTAGCAAAGTTAAAGTTGTCATCATAATGAAGAAAATAGTTGAGTATGAAGTCATCATACGATTCGAATTCGGTTTTGAACAGATAGTTTGAAGCTCTCATTCCTTACCTCTAAAGTAAATATCTAAACTAAAAAGCGTCCTTAGATTCCTAAGGACGCAAAATTATCTTGCGCGGTACCACCTTGGTTTGCGACAGACGTCACACACTCATGACAGAACAATCATCCTGTTTGTGTTCTAACGTACACAACACGTCGAAGCCTACTTAATCTCTCTTTCGGTTCGCGACTCAAAGGCTACTTCATCGGGTTAACATACAGCATTTACACCATCAGCTGCTCTCTTTACTGTCAGGGGTCCGATTACTTCTCCTCGTCACAGTCTTTAGTTTGTTCGATTTCCTAATTTTTATCAAAAATAATCTGTTTTGTCAATAGGGAAACGAGTACGACCACTCATCTTTCGATTCAGAAACAGACTATATAGTGATCGGGTTGCAGCTCTCCTGCTCAGTAAGAGTATGATTACTAAAGCTACTTTTTTCAGCTATGCTGGCAATATATTATAGATGAGAATCGAATCAGCTTTCGTGTTTTGTGTATGTATTTATGGTATTTTGACGTGTAAGAAAATATGGATTACGTATTTCTGTACAAAACGACCCGGTTACATCAGTCTGCAAAACCGTCAGAAAAATATGTAAGTTTGTGACTATTTTATAAAACATCCCAAATATGTCTTTTGATTGACGAATATATATATCAAACAGCTAAATACCCGCCGATATTTTTTTCACCGAACATTAGAGTTACTTTAACCTTAATCTCAAGCAGTGGAGAAATTTTCTTTTACTTCGTCAATCAAATGGTTGTTTACTGAGGTGTTTAAGCATGTATACAAAGAGAGCCAATTGTGAAAAAGCAGTAAATCTACTGAAAAAATATCCTCTATTTGTGTATATATACAAAGATAGTACAAATAGTTGAACAATCATATAAAAACAATGGAATTCTGAAGTATAAAGGGTAAAATTATGTGGGTTACATATATAATGATTTATATGTATCCAAAGGCTAAAATGTAGCATAAAGATTCGAGTATATACAGGGTTAGACCTTTAACCCTAGAATATAAATAATGGCAAAGAATATATATCAAAGATTACTTAGGAGAGAGAAGAATGAACGTTATTTTTGCAAAAGGGATAAAGAAACCAATAGCGATCCTGTTGGCTTTTATCATGCTTTTTTCAGCATTACCCCTTATGGCTTTCGCAACCGATGATGACGGCATAGAGAATGACCCGGTACAATGTGTGTGTGGTCAATTCGATTGTGATATTGATCACATAATATGTGATGTGTGCGAAGAACTAGATTGTGATAAAGTACACATAAAGTGCGATATATGTGAAGAGTGGGATTGTGTAAACGATCATAATCAATGTAGTGTATGCAATGAATATGATTGTGAAAAAGTACATATAAAGTGCGATGTTTGTGATACTTGGGATTGCACGAAAGAGCATAAACAATGTAATGTGTGCGGTGAATGGGATTGTGAAGACGATCACGATTCATTTATAGGGATCAGGGCACTTGGTGATGAGATTCCTGAAGTAGAGTATTTCACAGTCACTTACTATGATCCAGAGGGTGAGGTGCTTCATACCGAAGAGATACAAGAGGACTCGTTTGCTAAAGAGTATCCGTCTATAGATCCGGAAGACTTTGGCGCAATGATTTTCAAGGGTTGGTTTACTGATCCAGATCCTTCGGACACTGACCTTCCTTATGATCCGACGTCCCCTGTAACCAAAGATCTTGATCTCTATGCGGTATGCAGCAATGTGTACTTGATTTCCTTTATGGATGAGGCAGGTACCAATGTTGAGTATACCGTCACTCGTGATCTGGGGCAATTCATTGGGAACCCTCCTGCTGACGTTGAAGCAACTGTAACTCCCCCAGGAATGCGTCTTGTCGGTTGGTACGACAGTAAGGATGATACAAAAACAATTATTGAATTAACTACCGCAAAAGCAGGTGGTGCTGATGGAACGGATCACAGAAATCTTTACCTGAAACCGTTGTTCAGTAATAGCTGGCTTGTAATATTTGTTTCAACCGGTACCCAAGTTGTACCTCAAGTAGTTCAAAACGGAAACTTAATAGACAGTAGCAGTATTACTACCAAACGTGAAGGCTACAACTTCCTCAATTGGCGTGTCGGAAGCGAAACTGGTGCAGTTTTTAATCCAGAAACAGATGCTATTGAACAAAACACGGTACTGTGGGCTACCTGGGAAGGTGAAACTGTTGAGTATACAGTGGCATTGTGGATGGAAATACCTAACTACGCAGATGGTGATCCGAATAAATTCCCGACTCCCTACCAGACTCCCGAAGAACCCGATTTTTTGAAAGGATATAACTATGTCGGTTCAATAAAGCTAACCGGTACGGCAGGAGAAGATACCAACGCAGAGATACTTAAAACAAGCTCCTTGTTTACTACTCATGATATGTTGAAGTATGCTGAATTCCAAGCTGCCGATGTAAGAAAGATTCTGGGTAACGGTCAAACTGTCGTTAATTTATATGCAACCCGTAAAGTATATACATATCAGTTTGACCTCAACGCTGCAAACCGTACCTTGACGGTTAACGGGACCACTTACGGAAGAAATGCAGATACTACTCCTAAATGGTATACTCTGGATGTCAAATATGAAATGAACATTGCGAATAAGTTTCCGGTTTACGGTTCAACATTCGCATCCAACAATTTTAATCTTACATCTTGGGTGCGTCCCACTATTATGCGATGGAAGGATTCTGCCGCCATTGCTAGTGTCAGATTGGTCGTGGATGACGGGATGCTGTCTCAAGACGGACAAACAACTATATATAGATTTACACCCAACACTAGTACCAATAACGATCAAATAAGGTATCGTTACTTTGTTGCCGCATATCCCGGACAGGTTCTGACGGGACTTACGACGGTTACAAGAGGTACCGGAACCTCGGCTATTACCTATGTACTCATGACTGAGTATAATCAAGTCTATAACGGTGACCTTGGTCAAAAAACCATCAATGGACTAAATAAGGTTAGTACTTCATGGACTTCAAATGGCACTACTTACGAGTGGGCAGGATACACTGAGGACTGGAATGAAGATAACAACACTGGCGCAGACTATCGTTGTTTCTTCTATACTCGCATACCTCAGACACTAGAGTTTGACTTTTGTGCAAAGACCTCAGAGATAACAAATGCTTCTGAGAGTGTGTTTGCAAATAAAACTGTATTATTCAGCGAGCCGATGACCTTATACGAACCTTATGACTTCGTAAATAAAGAACCCATTGATCCTATCAGACCTGGGTATGACTTCATAGGCTGGTTTAAGGATGCTGACTACAAAGAGAAATTTGATTTTGATGCTACGATGCCGATAGGTGGAGCAATAGCTTACGCTCAGTGGGAATCACAGGACAATACCGTAATATTTAAATATTATGAGAGTGATACCGGTCCTATCGATGATGTTGATGAAGTGAACTACTCTCAAGGTGTTGCCAACGGTGAGTGTGCTGTAGAAAAAATGGGATACTTAGTACCCGGAGTGAGCTTTGTGACCGGAAAAGGACTATTCTTAGGATGGGAATATAGAGCGAATGGAATTTCAATGCCGTTTGATTTCGGTATGCCTATCTGGACCGATTACGAAGTATACGGTATATGGAAAACCACCGGATTTAAAGTCACTTACGATCTAGACGGTGGATTACCCGGTCCAGCTCCTGTAGATCCTAAGACCTATGAACTCTATACACAAGCGGTGGTTATGGGGACCGATGCAGTAAAAGGTGATCATGTTTTCTATGCTTGGAAGGTAAAGGGAGGAACTGCCCTGTACTATCCTGGAACCCTAATTGATATGTATACCACAGAGGGATTGGAACTGGTAGCACAGTACCTACCTGAGGCAGAACTAATAACAATATGGTTTGTCGAAAACTATATAGGGTCACTTACTTCAATTCCT
>WRIP01000073.1 GCA_009782665.1 Oscillospiraceae bacterium | reverse complement strand
GACCGGGTTTTGCTTGCTCATGAATCATATATGACCGATAGAATCGATAGAAGATGTCGGGGTTAGCTTCAAAGAAACTACGTGACAGTATCTCTTCGGGAGCGTAACCGGAATACTCACTGCTATAGATACCCGATGAACTTCGAAAATCGGGTATCCCACTCTCGGTGGAGACACCGGCTCCACCGAAGAGTACTATATTGTTAGAATCCTGAACTATCGACAGCAACCTTTTATACTCTTCTTGCATTGTATGATACTTTCATGAAGCTGTGTAAACGCATATATGATACCTGTGGTTGTCACCTAGTACGGGAAACTACTCATTAACTATTCGGTAGGAGCAGCTGATGTAGTCCTTGAGCCGCTAGTTAAACCGTTAAGAATGAGGTCTATACTATCGCCCGACATAACCTCCGGCAGTACACCATTCCATTTTGCATAAAACATCTCAGTGAGCATCGCTTCCTTGACCTCGGGGGTCAGTGAGCTCCAGGCTTCCTGCATGATGAGCAACGCTTCCGCATCACCCTGAGCCTTTTCGATGACCGCTTTAGCTTCGCGTTCAGCTACTGCTAACGCCTCCTCTGCCTTAATGATGGCCTTTTCTTTGTCATACTCTGCACGTAGCTTTTCCTGTTCTGCTACCATCTTTTGTTCAACGGCAGATTCAAATGCATCGTTAAAGGAGATGTCCTCAAGTGCTACCGCAGTGACGGTGACATAATACGGTTCCATCATCGGAGCAATTCTCTGCTCTATCTCTCCGCTTAGAGAGGATCGCCCTTCGACTATCACCATCGCACCCTTGTCGGAGAACACACTCTTAGCACGCTCAATGATAATGGCTTTGAGACGTTCCTCCAATGCATTGACTGAGCCATACTGGCTATTTATCTCAATGAGTTTATCTGGCATAATCTGGTACTGTATCGCCAGTATACCGGTGATGGTCTGAGCATCCTTACTGTATGCTTCAAACACTAAATTTATCTCTCGAGTCTTAATATCATATCTTTCTACAGTATTGGACAACCAAAACTGAAAATGTATTCCTGGTGATACGGTATGTTTGGCTTCACCGAATACCTTCACCACACCAACCTCACCGGTTGAGATTGAGAAAATTGAACCCGGAACCACAATCAACAGTATGAGGAAGATTGTAGCCAATATGAAGAGAAATCTACTCAGTCCGGTTTTATGTCTTGCATTCCTCTGTAAAACTGTAAGCGCGAGTACATATCCTCCTATTGTGACGGCTAATAGTACACCTGCAACTAAAACTTTAATTCCCATCTCTACGTCTCCATTTTAACTAAATATTTTTATGTATATCATAATATATGATTGCCAAAACTACTCGTGTGCATCGAGATCATAATATGGCGTGAGCCACTCTTTTAACTGCGAAAGTGTGGGTATTCCGCTGCGTCCACCTAGCTTCATACATTTCATGGATGAAACGCCGGAAGCAAAATGGCATATTTTGTTGTAACTCCAACCTTGCGTATAGCCGAAAGCAAAAGCACCATGAAACACGTCTCCACATCCATTAGTATCCACTACCTCTGCGGGGTAGATAGGGTAGAGGAAGAAGTCTTTCCCATCAAATGCCGCTCCCCCTTTATTCCCTAGGGTGGCAACTACGATGTCGTGTTTACCCTTCGCAAACGCGTTTCTCAAGCATTCTTCAATATCTTTACTCTCACCATACTCATACATGCAATCTTCCGAAGTGATTAAGAAATCGGTATGTTCAGTAATTTCAAGCATACCTTGACTGGGCCATTCGGAATCCAGCATGACCTTAACGCCATGTTCACGAGCAAATTTGGCAGCAGCTACACCGACCTCTGTTCCACTGCTCCCATCAAGCATTAATACTTTTGCTGACTTAATGAGATCAAAATTGATATCGGCTTCGGTCAATCGACCGACCGTACCGCCTTTACCGCAGATAGTCCTGTTTCCGGTATCTCGGTTGACTATTATATATGAGGTATGTGTAGTAGTACCGGGACGGATGGGACTAGAGGATATGTCGATATTATCTTTGGCATATTCCTTCTTCATAAACTCTGCACCGTCATCATCCCCTAGAGGGGTCATCAACGAACAACTAGAACCCAAACGTGATGCAGCACATAATCCGGTAGCAACCGGTCCTCCGCCTTGATGGAAGACATCCTCCAAACGATTGTTTTTGGTATTCTCTTTCGGAAATCGCTCCATGAGCATCAATATGTCGTGAAACGACCCTCCGATTCCAACTATATCAAACATACTTTCTCCCTTCGGTTATGATATTTATCCTATTCGGGACGGTAGTCCCAGATAATCACAGACGCTTATGCCAACAACAGTTCTTAGCTTTTTTTTCGCTTCCGCAGGGGCAGGGATCGTTTCGACCTACATCCTTCCAGATCCGCCTTACCTGCTCACGTAACAGATTCATGATATCTGCTTTCGATTGTTTCTGCTTCTGCCCTATTGTTATGAACTTCAAAGCAGGAAAGACATACTCATAAAATCTCATATATCCTTCACAGAGATAGTTCCTTATATCGGTAATATCGATATCGGTAAACAACCTGTCTTTAGGGCATCCACCGTTACAAAACTTTAACCATCTGCATGCTTTGCAGACTTCGGTAAGCGACGTTTGTTTGAGCTGACCAAAGTCAGTCTGACGCTGACTGTTTACTATCCTACCTAGGTGGGTTATCCATATATCACCGATGAGGTGCTGGTCGTTCACATAATGATCACAGGAATATATCCTACCATCCGCTTCGGCTATGATGGCACGACCGCAGGTCGGTGCAAGATAGCAGACCGCGGCACTACCTCCTCCAGCAACCCTTATAGCTTCTGAAAACAGCTGAATTTCGGTCGTATCAAAATCCCTTGTAACCCACCTGTCAAATATTTCTATGAGAAAATCACCGAACTGTTCTGGGTTAACGCTTTCTTTTGTAACTCGATCACCCTCGCGATTGATTACCGGTATGAACTGTATCCATCCGGTATCAAAGGTACTGAGTGCATCGTATACAGCAAGCGGTTGCTTTACAGTCATCGAGTTGACGGTACATATGAGGTCCGGTTTAATACCGTGGTGCTTGAGTCGTTCTATAGTCGACGCTACCTTTGCATATGTACCTTTACCGTCACTGCTTCTTCTGAAAGAATCGTGACTCTCTTCAGTTCCGTCAATACTTATGCCGACATCGAATTTGTGTTTAGCTAGTAAACTGCACCAGCTGTCATCCAACAGTAATCCGTTGGTTTGTAGATTGTTCCAACAGCTGACACCTTTCGGCAGGTAATCCTGCTGTAGCTCAACTACTTTTTCAAAGAACCCCAATCCTGCTAGCGTCGGTTCGCCACCATGCCAGATGAAGTTTACGACCGGACCGGTGCTACATTCAATAGCTTGACTTATGAGTCGTTCCAAGGTAGCAACTGACATAATCGTCTGGCTCGAACTATAGTAGCAGTAGCTACATCTCATGTTGCAGAGTGAGCCTACTGGTTTTGCCATCACCGTGAACGGTTGTAATGCCTTTTCAATACCCTCTGCCGACATCACCACAGGTGTTTTTCAAAGAAACTCATCACCTTTTCCCATGAATCCATCGTCTGGGTTGCCCTATATGAGTCTCTGGTATAGTTCCAAAATGCATGGGGAGCACCATCATATCGATAGAATTCATACTCTTTGTTGTGTTTAATGAGCGCTTGCTCATGAAGGTCTACCTGTTCGGGAGTAGGAGACACATCATCGTTACCGAAAATACCAATAAGTGGAGCAGACAGTTGTTCGGTTAGATCAATAGGCGCTACCGGCTGTCTTTCACTGAGTTTTGTTTCATCCGCCACTACCCCACCGCCCCAGCAGTCGGCTACGGCAGATAAACCATCGATACGACATCCAGCTAAAAACGCATGGCGTCCGCCTGAACACATACCGATTACCCCAACCTTATCGGTCGAATAGGGTAACGCTTTAAGATAGTCAAGCATACCAAGACAGTCACCCATCACACTGTCATCCGACAATCCTCCGGATTCTCGGGTCTTAGCGGATATCTCGTCAGGTAAACCATGTCCGTTTCGTTCGTAGATGTTAGGGCATATGGTGATATATCCATGATGGGTAAAGCGTCTTGCTACTTCCTTGTTAAACTCATCCCAACCCGGCATATGGGGTATTAGAATAATACTCGGAAAAGGACCAGCACCGAGAGGTCTGGATAGGTAGGTATGTATTCTGTCTCCCTCAAATCCTTCCACCATAACCGTTTCGGCTAGCATGCCTTCATATATATCGGTTTGCAGTTTATTCCACATAACATCCTCCTCACGTCCTGCAGTTATCATTATGATAATAGTATATATAACATTAAGCAGATAGTCTAGATACCGAATGAAATGGATTACTGTTTATTATGAGGTAATATGGACATATCGTAATTTGTCCTCGTTCATACCCACCTATTAGTCCTATAAATATCTCCTGTGTATCGCTAGATAGTTTCAAAACTGAGATTAAGTGAAGATACTCACTTCAACCTAAAATATGCTATATCCATTGCTCTTGTCCTTGAGACTATCATTAAAGACGGGTATCTCGCCGTCTTTCTAGTTGCAGCATATCACGTCTGTGTAATGGTCAGATTTTGCACCGAATAGACACTAAATTACAGCCAAAATGATAGCTCATTCTGGCTGTAATCAATACTTTCTTGAATTTTTGCTTTATCCACCTAAAAATATTGTCGAGAAAATCAATTCGTCATTATCTTTTAGGGCATAACTGCGTAATACACTCTCGCCGTTCACTGTTATTACAAAATCCCACTTAGAAGAATCTACTCCGGTTTTCTCTGCTATTTCCTTTATGGTGGTACCTATAGGGACCTTCCAAAAACCCTGATCATCACTGTCAGGTTGGAACTCCTTCAGAAGACCTAAAAATCTAACTCTAGCACCCATAGCCGTATAGTTTCCCTTTCGGATTCAGTTCAGTAATAACTGAATCAGTCGTTAGTATTACACTATGTATTGGACATAATCCTCAAGGCCTAGCTTTTCAAACTGTTCGGCGGTTACCTTACCATCTTGGGTCCAACCGCGTGCTTCGTAGTAGTTTGAAAGCCCAGCTTGGAACATCTCATCGGTATATGGTACACAGGTGGCTCTATGTCCGACCAGTGCCGGTATCTTCATCTTATCAGGCATTGTATCGAAATCGCGTCCCATACCCTGACGATTGTTGATAGCACGTTCGAGGTTGGAAGAACGTTCACCGATCGCATACATATCCATATTTGAATAGTCTTCATCCATTATGAGTTTAAGCATCTTTCTCTGGTTGGGAAGATTGAATCCCGCACCTGAAAGCATGATACATATGGATAGACAGTTGGTGACCTTAGAGCTATCCTGCCCTATTTTTGCAGCTCTTCCGGCTTTTTCAGGTATGAAGCGATCATCTAATGAGAACTCTAAACCGTAATCGGCATTTCCGTTACCGGCTCCGAACCCTATGGCTCCTGAACGTACGTGACATGAGCCTCTTGAGTAGGTAGCATAAGATACCATCATCGGTAGAGCAACACGAGGATCGTGAGCTGCATAGTCGAGATTCTTACAGTGAACGATTATCTTTCCAGCATCTCCACCAAGTTCTTCGGCTGCACCTTTAATACCTTTTCTAAAGATTCTACCTATACCCTTGAGTTCACAAACTAACTCGGTACCATAGACTAAATCTTCACCATATCCCCACTTCATAGTGTGTCCATCGAAATCGTCGTCGGTTAACCAACCATACTCGTAGCATTCCATCAAAAATCCTACCCAGGCACCGGCCGAAATATTGTCGACTCCCGCACGGTTGGCAATGTCGTTGGCTTTTTGGATATAGAATAGGTCGTCAACCATTACGTTAGACCCCTGCATACCTACGCACTCGTATTCTGGTCCATTGGTATCCATCTCTTCACCCCACGGCATTGTTATACGGGTTCTACGATGGCATCCGACCGGGCAGTTCTCGCAGTGGAACGGTGTAATATTAAGCTTTTCATTCATGTATGGACCAAACATCTTTTGAATCTGACCTGCAAAACTCTCACCTCTCCAATATTTAACTGGTAAGCGTCCTGCAGCTTCGGTTCCACCTGCTCCACCTGAGGTACCAAACTCACGGTTACGTGCTCCACCTTCGTAACAGATCTTAAACAGTTCTCTGGAAAATTCCTCCGCTGTTTCTCTATCAGCACAAGGAACAGTTTGTTTACCTTCTGCAAAACAGGCTATAGCTTTTAGATTCTTTGAACCCATAACTGCACCGATACCTCCACGTCCGGCAAAAGAATGTCCGTCACATGTGATATTTGCTATTGGGTTTAAAATCTCACCACCGGGTCCTATATTAAGAGCATTGATACGTCTATCTTTCAGAATCTCTTTTATCTTTACACCAGTCTCATGTGTATCAAGTCCCCATAGCATAGATGCATCACGAATCTCAACCTGATTGTCTTTTCCGATATATATGTACACCGGTTTATCTGCTTTACCTTCA
>WRIP01000072.1 GCA_009782665.1 Oscillospiraceae bacterium | reverse complement strand
TAGTAGGATTCACCGGTTTCGTCATAGAACTCTCTGAGACAGACGGTATCGGGTTCTTGCGAGATGAAGAATCTTTCGAAACAACCTTTAACTCCGTCTAACTCATACAGTAACAGCAATCGCTGTTCGTCCGGCATATATTTTATCTGACCCTCTATCTGTTCCTCTATCTTCCACTTCCCGTTAGCCCACCCATCCGGGTATTTTTCATCGGGAACGGTATATAGCATAGTGAAGTTTCCGTTCGCATCAATGCTTAATACTTCGACATAGTTCTTAGAGGTGCTGTCGTAGAATGCAAAGTAATCGCTGATCCAGGAACCTTCAAGATAATCAACAATCTCATTGTCGAGTTTTGATTGTTGCTGCATCGGTAGAATTATGAACAGCACGATTGAAGAAAATAGGGCTAGTACCGATAGGATGGCAACTGCGATGAGCAGGCGTGAGGCTTTATAGCTGTTCTTATTAATAGGTTCGGGTTGTGGAGAAATCTCTAGTGCATTGCGTCTAGGTTTTAGCTCATCCACTCGTTGTTCTTGAGTCGCGGTATCGGTTTCATTTTCGTCAGTTGCATCGATAACTTCTTGTTGATCAAGAGGGATTTGCGTTGACTCAAATGAATCAGATAGAGATGTATCTGTAGTTGGCTCATCGACAACAACTACAGTATCAGCTTCGACTGTTTCTGTATCCGATTTATTTTCAGTCACCGGATTATTACAGTAGGGACAAACACTGTCGGTAATACCGATTAATCGATTACAATGCTCACAAAGCATCGATTTACCTCCAAGAATCTATTAGTAAGAGCACTGGTGCCAATACCAAGCAACACCATATTGTCTATAGATATAGTAGAGCAATATGGTTGTTTTGTAAAGATAAGCACCGAAATCCATCCAGCGAACCCACCCTTATATCATTCTGAGTGGCAGTATTTCAAATATTTTGTTCAGCCATGACAGTATTACAATAGAGAGTATCGTAAAGTACCAGATAAGTGGTACAGGGAATGGCTTATCCCTTTTTCGCAGTGTGACATTGATAAAGGCGTTAACCCAGACAGAAAACAGGAATATACAGACAAGAAAAGGTAAGGGATGCAGTATGAAGGAGTTAACGAACTTGAAGTTAATCAGTGCACGTATCGAACGGGTAATCCCACAGGAGGGACAGGGATATCCGGTTATCTGCCAGATAAGACAGTCGGGTAGTTGGACGAGAGATTGCCGAAAATAGATATATGAGATAGAGAAGGCAACAATGACTAGAGAAGGAATCAAGAGAAGAAACGCGTAGCTTTTAGGAGCTGCGCGTTTCATGTTGTCTAAAAAAACCTTAATCATCTTCACTCAGTTAATCCTTACAAGTGCTTCGGTAAGTAATGATCACCGGAATTGTCGATATTTATGTAAACATAGCATCAGTAAAGATATTTCAACATCAATAGACGAATAATTCTATGTAACCTCAATGCCTGATTTCCGGGCTGGATGCGACGATCCAACAAGAAAACCTGTCTTGCCGAAATCACTTAGAAGCTGTAGTTGAAATTAACGTATTCATCGAGCCATGCAGGCATTGTAAGTGCTGTAGCAATGATGATTATATAGGCAATGGCGATAATCGTTCCGAGTATCGAAGTGATTAGACCTGCAATTGACATACCTCTCTGCTGACTCTTAAGACCCATAATGCTGAAGATTAATCCACCTACGGCAAAGAAGGGTGAAAGATAAGGGATACAGCAAAGCACCAGAGAAAGAATACCGAGTATCATACCCAGAATTCCGGCCCAGTTCTTGGAAGCGTTACCGGTTTTTGGCGGCTTCGCTGCAGCTGCTCCTGGTCCCGCTCCTTGATAAGGTTGTACAGGAGCTTGATATGTTGGGGGAGCATACTGCTGTGGAGGTGCTGTAAAACCACTGGGAGGAGCCTGTGGTGGTTGAACATAGGTTTGTGCCGGTGGTTGTTGTGGTTGATATGCTGTTGGCTCAGGAGCAACCGGAGCTGGAGCTGGTGCTGGTGCGACACTCATATTCTGCCCGCAAGATAAACAGAATACCGAATCATCCGGATTTTGTGTTGAACAATAAGGACAAATTTTCATGATAGCCTCCTTAAGACTGTAAATGTACACTATTTGATAATTATAGTATCAAATAACTCTAATAACGTCAACTTCTTTTCCTATCGCAGAGGAAGGTATTGTTTCGGTAGAATGCCTGATAATACATATACAAAAGTTAAATGATTCTGTCAGGTCTTTTCTCGTTGTAATATCTTTATGATAGGTTTAATACTTCTGTTTGGAGGTTCTGACAGAAAGTGTGTTAAACTCTCTTTGAGTTTTTAGCATAATGGGTATATAGTCAATTCATTATCACTGTTTTATGCGATCACTGCATAAGTTGTTGGTTCGGTGCTGTTGTGTACAAAAGGATGTTTACTATGATATAATACGACTAAGAGAGGTATGTATTTATGGACGAAAGAGTTAACGATGATGAGCTTCTCGAACAGATGAAAAAGAAACTTGCAGATGAGCGAGTTAAGCGCGGTTACAGTATAGATGACAGATTCGATCCCATCAGAGATAAAAACACACTAGGACGTGTTGTCGTGTCGATTGGGATTGTAACGATTATCGTTATAGCTGTGATTATCCTTATTTCGATTGTTGCACTGCAGAATGCAGGGCAACCTATCGAAATTTCTTTTTCATAGCCGGATATATAAAGGAAAGAGGTGTTTGAGGGTGTCCGCAGACAATAACATCACAATTAATCATACGACGGGAAACACAGATAACTCTGCGAGTAATCCGTTACCCCAAAGCCCATATCGAAGCGATTTGTTCGGTTCGGTAGAGGACTTAGAATCATATATCAGTAGTCTAGAAGAAGAGGTAGCTGCACTAAAAGCTGGCAGTATTTCCTCGTCTATACCTGTATTTCCTCAGCTGCCAATAAATCCTTACCCAACAGTCAATACTGTACAGCCTACTTCTTCTCCAATAGTCGAACCAAAACCAGAAGATGCCATCGGAAACACTGATGACAGATACTCAAGTATCGTCAGAAATGAAGCTATTCCAGCTTCATTTCAACCACCTTCTTCCGCAGTATCATCATATGACCCGCATTCAACTACTCCTACTGGAGCGGCCAGTATACCACAATCCCCGACTGCCCATACCGATATATCTCATGCTGCCCGTCCTGAGATCGAACAAAACCGCACCACTGATGCTGGAGGATACTATGCACCTGTCTCGGTAGCTCCCCCGGCAGTACCCACTCCGCAACGTAGTGAGTACCCTATATATTCGCCTACCTATCAACCACCAACTCAACCGCAACTTCCATCAGTAGGTGTTCCACCTCAGTATGTTGAACGGTCGCCTCAGCTACGGCACCCGTCTTCTGATATCTGGTCTACTGTATCACCGGTTGAACCAATTGCTACCGTAACCTCACAGGTGAGTACTCCGAATCAGAGTACAGTAACTACACCGCTTGATGTGCAGAACCGCTTGGGGATCACCCCACCGCAGATAGGACCGACAGCTGCAGGTCCTGCTAGCAGAACATCATATGACAGCACTCAAACAGAAAGACAAACAGAGTATTACCAACCTGAACAACCATCTCAACCTCAGATAGTACAACCTAAGCCTGTCACTAATACCTTCCCCGAATCAACTCAAAGTGCATATATATATCCTGAGCAAACCGACTTCGTACCGCCTCAGCCACCATCTATAGAGTTACCGAGTGCTCCGGTGGTTCAAACAACATATCCCGATAGATTCATAGCTAGCGGTCAGTATTTCCAACAACAGCAACCCGAAAGGATTATAGAAAGGGCATACGAACCTGAAAATCACCGCTTTTCGTTTGAGTTGGTCGATGATGAACAAATACAGGATAGTATATCCGATATACCTGCCACTAGTATCCCGATGTATACCCCTTCGGAGTACCAATCTACTACACCGGGGGCAGAGATACCTACTCCTACGAGCTACCCACAATCGGAAGCTCAACCGTCTCAGCCGCATTTTGCACCGAGCCATATACCTCAACCTTCGACCCCCCAACCGGTAGAGCAGACGACAGTCCCTGCCGCTCCTCCGATGACACCTGAGAGTAATATAGATAGGTCAATGTCTCAGCTTGAACAATCGTTTTTTGCCCCGGATATAACTGTACAACCCACTGCTTTAAAACTGCAACCGACAGAAACGGCGACAGGTGATTTAAAACTGTCACAGATAGATTCAGATTCATCCCAAGAAAAGGCAGTTGAACCTCCGACCTATCCGATACCGGAAGTGAAACCAGCCGTTAAAATGCCGTACTCATATACTTCGCTTACTCAGAATTCAAATATCTCTGATGCTAAAGATAATGAGATTATCGGTACCTATCCTGAATTACAAAACAAACCAGAAACTACCGCTCCAAGCAGTTCATATCCCGGTATTCTACAGCCCGAGACAATATCTTCTGAGAAACAACCCCGGTCTTTCAGCCAGCAGGCTGATATGTTAGATATTGAGCCGGAGGATATATCGTCCACAGTTCTCGAGCAGCCGACTGAACCTATTCGCAATGATCTACAACCGCAAATTCCGGGACCTGTTTCAGCAAGTGATCTAGATGTATTCTTTGGAAACGACAGGTCGGATACTACTAAGTCGACCGGTTTTGAGTTACCTACAGCATCCCAAACGGTTGTAGAGGACCCAACTGTCCATGCGGACCTTCGGGAAGAGATTCGTCCGTTAGCCTGGCAACCAATGGAGAACGATACCGGTAGTATTACTCGGTTTTTAGAGTCTTTATCTCCTCCTATCGCCGATATCAAACCTGAAATGATAACAGGTCAAAATGTACCGTTTACCGTTGACCAAATTGAGTATACGCAGCCGGAACTGAGCGAAGCGAATGAGTTGAGAGAAGCAAACTCGCCGAGAATAACCGAACCACGAAATATAGAAGGTTCGGTCAGTCAGGTAGCAAGCGATTTTGTGTCTTCGCTGAACCTGTCATTTGAACCCCAAATGGTTGACAGGGTTGATGAAGCAGCAGTTTTCCCGTTACCTGAAGTACAGTATCCAGTAGGTCAACCAGTACAGGAAGATTTCACGTTTGAGAGGACAGAGCCTGAAGAAACACAAACTGAATACAAATCTGAGCAAATGTTTTTCGGGCAGGAGACTATAAGGGAACTAACGCAAGAACAACTGCCAGACAGTTCAGCGACTATCCTACCTGAACTGCCAGAAACAACAGTACAACCATCTAGTTTCGACGGATTCACATATACACCTCAGTACCCATATGAGCATTCTGAGGGAGTGTTAGAGGTTGAACCTGTTGCTCAACCGGTATACGACGAGTACTCGCTAGAGAGGACCGTACCAGTTGATATACCAACTGAATTTGGATATGGGCAACCATCTATTGGGTTAGAAACTCCAAGCGAACTAATGGTTGAGAAACTTCCGGATGGTTTTGCTGTCATACCTGACCAACCTGAACAACTAGTTCAACCATCAGACTTTGGAGGATATACATATACTCCTGCAATCATTGATAAACAACCTGAAAATAGAGTTGAGGTTGAACCGCTACTACCCGAAATACAACCACAGACTTTTGCGGGTTTTGAGTATTCCGTCCCGTCAGTGTTGACTTCTGACATAATACCAGAACCCTCTGAGTTTGATGTAGCTTCAGTAGGTGATCTTCAACTACCGGAACCACAGACATATTATGCTGAACCTCCGCTCGAAACAGCAAGCGAGTCGGTCGGTAGCAGTGCGAGCGATAGATTCGCCGTTGATATACAAGCGGTTCTGTCACTTGCAGAAGCAACTGAACAACCTTATCCGACTCAGAATGAATACCAACAACCGCCGGTCGATGTAACGGATAAAGAAGATAAAGAGTCAAACAATGCATTTCAAGTGTATGAGATACCTGAACAGCTAACTATTACTCCGGATTTTCATATGCCAATATTTGGCAGTTTGAGCGAAAACATTGATAGACCGATTGTCGACGATACACCGCTAGAAACTGTAGATGACTATGTCAGCGATGAACCACAACAACACGATACTGCAGAAACGACTATTGAGAGTCTTGTGCAATCGGTAGATGTGTTGGATAGTTTTGAGTTCACTCCGCAAAACATCGATGACGCTACGGTTACAGATGAATTTACAGCTGAAATATCTATCGCACCCGAGCCAGAGATAGGTGAATATACCGAACCGAGATATATATCATATTACGAAGATGATTTTAGCGATATGGATAATACCGTTTATCGATTACAGGCTGAAACTATCTTAGCTGAAGCTAACTTCAACTATTCGAACAATAATATGTTCAACTATCCCAATCGGGATTACATCAAGTTCAACAACGTTACTTCAGTATATAATATGAAGTTCCAGAATGGTGAAACCCGTCCCTTGTTCCAAGATATATCAATATCGGTACCAAGAGGCAGTTGCACCGCATTCATAAGCAACACTCCGCTTGATGTTCATGCTTTGCTCCGTGCAGCAAAGAGTAAGTCAGGACTAGCAGAAGGACGCATAACCATAGGTGGTCGCAACAGTGTAACAAGTCAAAAAC
>WRIP01000071.1 GCA_009782665.1 Oscillospiraceae bacterium | reverse complement strand
AGCCACTGATGATATTCCATATATGGTCGATTAAAGTAGATTTCCCAATCAGTTGGACGGGAACACCATGCTCGTTGATGTTCAGGTTCTGCAATATCTATCATTTGCTTGTTGAGAGTGTCTTCATCAAGCCAGAAAAACCCATGCTTTTCAGCAAACGCTTTTGAAATCGTCGTTTTACCTCCGCAAGCAGTACCACAAAAGAAGTAGACATTGCGGAGATAGTGCTTGAAAAAATTGCTTGGTATGTTCATGCAGAGAACCTCACTTTTCTCTTATACAAAAGGGTATAATCGGTTTTCTAAACAAAAATCCTACTCCAGCCGGAAAAGGTTAAGAATACGGGTGTAACCCGTCCATGTATTCTATCCGTGTCAATCAAAATCCGAGAAAAATTAATCCATGCTCTTTGTTAGGTTGCATTACTGTTATTGGCAGTGAATATGAAGCACCGGACACCTTGACAGATCAAATCGAGAACAGTTCTCTCGACATCATCCCTTACGGACTTGATGCTCTTGTGTTCATTGTAAACAAGAATAACCCGATAAACAATCTCACTACCGAACAGTTAATCGGAATATATACGGGACAAATTAAGGATTGGAGTGAAGTCGGCGGGGATAATGGTCCCATTGTTGCCTTCAACGCAATCACGAGAGTGGAAGCCATATGATGTTTCTCAAGCTCCTTATGAAGGATGTAGAACCGGAAACACCTCCCAGGGAGCAGGTACCCGGTTTCGTGGGAGGACTTATAGATGCCATTTCCGAATATGGCGGCAGTGGCGGAGCAATAGGGTTTTCGGTATACTAATATGCTGAGATGATGTACACAAACGAAAATCTTAAGATAATATCGGTAGATGGCGTGACCCCGACTGTTGTAACTATTTCCGAGGGTTCGTATCCTTTCATCAATGAATTTTACCTGGTGAAGAGCAGGGATGCTCGATCAATGGGATATACATTTTTATATGAATGGATGCTGAGCGATGATGCAAAACAACTGCTGATTGATTGCGGTTACGTTCCGACGAACAGGTAATGATTCAACTGATTTATATAGGATTATAACGGGAGTGTTTTAATTCGTATTTGATTAGCCGCTTACTCGAAGACGTTGCAATTATTCATTATCAGTAATCTCCATTGGAGATTGGTGTTTCATACTCTTACCCTTACCTACCTGCATCCTATGTTATGTTATTTATTCGGGAAATCACCGAGTAGTCTAAATAATTCTCAGTCTATACCCCCACATCCAAGATCATGAAGATATCGTTTTTATCATGATATTTTAAGATATCGACCCCACCCTGTCCAAAATATATAGAGATACGTGTCTCGGGTAACCCGTTCCATCCAAAAGTGAACAAACTACAGGATTCATCTCCCGAGAAGACGTAGTTTTCGTCATACCCGACGTTGATTCCGTCATAGGAAAAACACCTGACATATAGGTCCTGAACCTGTTGTAACGTAAGATCGAAAGCTTCACAAAAGTCGTTTAATGTCGATACCCTAAAGCCTGTTGTCAGGTCGATAGAGATGTATTCGTACTCATAATATCCATAGTTTTCATCAAATATCAGCACCGTCAGGCATACAATATTTTGATCGCGTGTAATTACTACTGTACCGTAGTTACCGAGCAGATAATACTGATCACGATCGGTTCGTTGCTCCAACGCGGTAAGATACTCTTCGTCGGCATAAAAAACCTTTGAGTAGTAGCTTCGAGCTCCAACCTGTACCTCGGTTAATAAAGGTGTTTGTGTCAAACTTTTTTGGTTATCGTAGTGCTCTTTCATTATAACTACATTTGATTCAATAAGCTTATTGAACGCTTTAGCCTCCTGTGAATCGATGATAAACCCAACGTAACTCATATCCGGATACTGCCTACAGGGGATTATCCCGACTATCTCTGATATATTAAGATTGGAAAAGTCTTTTGCTATTGCGGGTTCATCAGGAAGTAGCAGTTCAACTGATACAGATGTATCATCCTGTTTTGTTTCAGCTTGTGCGTCGTTAGCATTGCTGCTTTCGTTACCTCCGACATCATTCGATGTACTGTGTTCTTCATCATGTTCTTCGGGAGTTAAGATAAAACAACCGCTAAAACAACTAATCATCATTGATAACATCAATATAACCGATAGGATTTTTTTCATTGTTTCTCCCATTCCTTAGCATATATTCTGCTGAATCTGGAAATACACTTTATAGTCTAGCTACAGTTCATATCCCAGATAGTCTTTATCGAAGGTCTTATTGAACATGAACATATAGTACTCGTCGATCTCAGTCTGCAGTTGTTCAGCCGTAATCAACTCTGGATAGAGTTTGTATAACATCCACATAGTTCCGATGACACAACCAATGCCGGGTAGATCCCAGGAATCCCAATTAGCAGGTATCTGATATATCCTCTTGGTCTTAATGGCCTCAAGACTGCTCCATGAAGGATCTTCAATCAGCTGATCGATGGTGTAGTTTAATACACTCGAACTAGTGCAGAATATGACATCGGGATTCATCTCGAATATCGTTTCGGTACCGATATTGGCCCAAGCACTCGGCGTATCGCCCGTAAAATATTCCTCAACCCCTGACGCCAAGCTTATACCTCCTGCTAGCTCCAACATCCATGATTGGAGCATATCCCCTCCGGCTACTACCCCGATTTTACTACCGAACACCAGTGCAGAACATCGGTTCGCTTCAGGAATCTGAGAAGCTAACTCTTCAATCATTATGAATTTCTCGGTCATGTATTCTTTGACCTCTTGAGCTCGTTGTTCCTTATGACAGTATCTTCCGAGTAAGTCAAGGGTTGCAATAATCTCGTGAACCGTCTCCACCTGGATAGATATTACCGGGATACCCAGTTTTTCATCTATCGCTGTAACTGTATTGGGATCGTTAGAACGATGAATAACAACATCCGGTGCATATTTTGCAAGCAGTTCCATATCCACCACTCCCCTGCCGATTGAGCCTGCTTTTGCCAACCCTTCGACATTCTCTTCCCAAAATAGACTCTTGTAGTTGATGGCTAAGGTATTGTCGGAAAGCTCGAGAGCGACAATGAAGGGCACCGCAACGGCATATGCTGAGGCGATGGTGACCTCTTCTTTGTCAGGTATCTTATGCCGTAAGCCAGATGCATCGATGACATAACCTTCTTCATGTTCGGAGTTATCCTGTTTCGACTCGGTCGTACAACTGCTGTAGGCAAACAAGAAGGTGATAGTAAGTATAACTGATACTATTTTCCGAATAATCATAGTTGGTATCTGTTCCTTGAATATAGTGGGGTAGTTACGATTAGGTACACTAGTATTGACTATCGCTATATTAAGAGTATATCGAGGCAGTTTATTAAGGTCAACACCCTGTTGTGAGATTGTCATAAACGGCGTTTCGTGATATGTTATTTACATGGTGCGGTTATCGGTGAGTTGAACTATCTTTTTACTGACTTTGAAAGGGACATATATGACGATTTTAGTAATTGACGGGATGGGTGGTGGTATCGGTAGGACCATCATTGAGCGGATTAAAGCCGAACTGAAACAACCTAATATGGTGGAAGTTATTGCGGTCGGAACAAACTCGGTCGCCACAACCAACATGATAAAAGCTGGTGCGGATTTTGCAGCTACGGGAGAAAATGCTGTGGTATATAACTGTGGGAAAGCTGACTATATCATCGGTGTTACAGGTATTGTCTTTACTAACTCGATGCACGGTGAAATCAGTCCCATGATGGCGGCTGCCGTCTCGGGTAGTGACGCCCATAAAATCCTCATACCGATTGACAGATGTAATACAACAGTACTAGGAGTTGTCTCAAAACCCATACAATCATATATAGATGAGATTGTCAGAGTTATTGATTTTAGTTAAGGCAGGTACCCATTTAACCGCTATTGATGCGTAAATTATATAGAATGCAGTCGCTTTGAAATTGACCCTCCGGTTGTATCCATGTTAAAATATCATCAGAGTTCGTCATGAAGATGAACGTTCAATGAAAATGAAAGATAGAACCACCTACAGATTTTAATACCATGAAGGTATTAGTATCACTGCAGTGATATATAGCCTTTGGGTATTTGTTTTTTTAGGGAGAAGATATATGCATATGGTAGATGCATTGCTATCACCAGCAGTAGGTGGTGTTATGTGTGCAGCCAGTCTAGCGGCTGATATGTATGCTGTTAAGGCAATAAATAAAGAAGAACTGAGTGAAAAGAAGATCCCGATAATGGGTGTTATGGGGGCTTTTGTATTTGCTGCTCAGATGATCAATTTTACCATACCAATGACCGGAGCAAGTGGGCATATCATTGGCGCTATACTACTAGCTGCAGTGGTCGGAGAGTTACCCGCCTTGCTTGTAACAACGGCAGTAATTGTCATTCAGTGCCTGTTTTTTGCGGATGGTGGATTACTAGCACTCGGTTGTAATATCATCAACATGGGGGTAGTCCCCTGTTTGATTGTCTTCCCATATATATTCAAGCCGATTGTTATGAAGGGAATGACCTTGAAGCGTATATCAGTTGCCTCAATACTTTCGTCGGTTATCGCAGTGTCTTTGGGAGCATTCTGCGTCGTTTTGGAGACAACCATATCGGGTATCTCAGAGCTACCATTTAGCACCTTCCTACTTCTCATGCAGCCGATACATCTGGTCATAGGAATTGTGGAAGGAGTAGTAACTGCCTCTATCCTATGTTTTGTCTACAGAATGCGCCCGGAGGTAATGGATACTGCTATCGAAAGAGCGCCTTTGCAGTCTGGCATTAAGATAAAAAGCCTACTCATTGTACTGATAGTAATTACCCTTTTGACTGGAGGTTTACTCTCAGTGATCGCATCGTCAAATCCTGACGGACTAGAATGGTCGATTGAGAAAACTGCTAGCGGTGAAGCTGTTGAAACAAACTACCCCTTCATTGAAGGAACCCAAAAGATACAGCAGTCAATATCACCTATGCCTGATTACGACTCTCAGACAGTTAATGATGCATCCGGTCCATCGGTTGCAGCCATCATCGGAGGTAGTCTAACCTTTATAGTTGCCTGTCTATGTCCACTCATAGTGTCATTCTTTAAGAAAAGGAAAAGGTTAGAGGTAGAGTGAAGGAAAATATTCGGCAGATATATGCGTTGGAGCAGCTTTCTAGTGGGCAGACAGTTGTCCACCGAATACATGCGATGGCTAAGCTCATCACCACATTGGTATACATCACAACCATAGTATCGTTTGACAGATACTCCTTCTTTAATCTGATTCCCTATCTATTCTATCCAACACTCTTAATGGCATTATCCGAAACACCCTACGGTATTCTATTATCTCGATTGTTAGTTGTGTTACCATTCAGCCTGTTTGCCGCCTCTGCTTCACTACTACTAGAGAGAAACTCGGTATTTATGTTTCTTGGTCTGAAACTGAGTTATGGTGTGGTTAGTTTTTCTGTAATACTGTTTCGCAGTTATCTGGTGGTCATGGCTCTACTATTGCTAGTTGCCACCACCCCATTTGTCGGTATAACCGATTGTATGAGACGCATGAAGATTCCATCAATATTCATCGTTGTAACCGAGCTCATATACAGGTTTCTTTCGGTAATCTATGACCAAACCTACTCGATGTATCTGGCATACAGTTTGAGAAAACAAGACACTAAAGGATTAGCATTGAAGGATTGCGGTAGCTTTACCGGGCAGCTCTTGCTTCGAAGTTTCGAAAGAGCAGGACGAATATATACCGCGATGAGCCTGAGAGGATATATGCAGAAGACAGAAAAAACAGGATTAATTAAAATGACAAGAGGAGATTTCTTCTATTGTACGGTCAGCTCATTGGTATTCATTCTACTACGCTTACTCGCTGTTGATAGCTTTAGGTCATTCATCTACGGAGGATTTCGCTGATGCTTGAACTCACAAATGTCACTGCAATATACCCAGACAAGACAAAAGTTATAGACAGTGTAAGTTTCACCCTCAAAGAGGGTGAATGCATAGCCCTAGTCGGGGAGAACGGAGCAGGGAAAACCTCTCTGCTACATGCTATTCTAGGGATACTCGATATCCCTATAGGAGAGATAACGGTAGAGGGTATAAAGCTTTCCAAAAAAACTGAACAACAGATACGACAGAAGATAGGGATAGTGTTTCAGAACCCTGATGATCAGCTATTTATGCCTACGGTATATGAAGACATTGCGTTCGGTCCTCGGAGTATGGGGCTTACCGAACCAGAAACAGAGATAAAGGTTAATGAGACACTAAAGATTTTGAATATCTCTCATCTATATATGCGTTCCTCACTTAGATTATCGGGTGGAGAGAAGCGAATGGCTGCTATAGCTACCGTGCTAGCTATGCAACCATCGATACTCTGCTTTGACGAACCGACTGCTTTTTTAGATACCAAAGCCAAGCGGATATTACTTGAGATTCTGTTGAAGTTACCTCATCCTAAAATTATCGCTTCACACGATCTCCCCTTCATATCACAAATTTGCAATCGAGTACTAATACTCAAAGATGGACGTTTGGTAGCAGACACCGATCCTTCAATACTGAATGATTCAAAATTACTGGAGGAGTACGGACTATGACACTAGAAAAATTCTTTAGTGACAATCCTAAGCTA
>WRIP01000070.1 GCA_009782665.1 Oscillospiraceae bacterium | reverse complement strand
AGTATTGTCTGCCTGTACTGAGGGAGTAAATACAACCGCAACCAGCAGCATTACTAATAAAGCAATCGGTAAAATCATTTTTTTGGACATGTTTTTTCTCCTATGTATCGTTATATTTGTATGCATAATCTCGCCGAGTTTACTGTATTCTCTGCAGTCATATGTCATATTACTGTGGTGAGTACTGTATATATCTGAGCTATAGATTTCGTCGCCGAATCACCGCGACTACCTTTCCCAGCGTAACGCTAGTAACTACCGGACCGTAGAAACGACTATCGGTCACCTGGTCCCTAAAATCTCCTAACAGGAATACTTCCGATTCCGCAAGCACTAGAGGAAATTCTATCGACTCGGCATACCGTGAGGTATGATGAAAGATATATTGTTCTTGCTGTAATGCACCGTTGATGATAAGTCCCGCTTCCGATATATCCACACTATCTCCGCTGACTGCTACTACCCGACGGATCTGTTTTTCTCCCATATATTCCAGTAACAGTAGATCCTTTGCGATATAATTCCGGTCGATACGACTGTAGATTATGAGATCACCTTCTCTTATGGATGGGTTCATCGACCAGTCAAGATTGTAGTAAAACCCGAATAATATGGTGAATACCACCGATAAGATTATCAGAATAATGATTATCCTGATGACCAACATCAGGCATTCATGCCTAAGTTCCGACTTTTTTGACTTCCTTGTCTTGCCTGCTATGATTCTCGGTATTGGCTCATGATCCGCAGCACGGTAGATGTAAAGGTTCGAAGGCTTATCTGCTGTTTTTTGTCTACTCATATCACCTCTGTCTACGACGAACCAGTATCATTCCGCTCAGCATTAGTACTGTAGCGACCGATAGGGTCGGTAGATTTTTGATATCTATGCCTGTCTCAGGTATTTCTACGCGTTGGTTGGTGAAGAAAAACTGTTTATCCGACCCAACCTCACGCAGTCCCATACCGTTTGTCGCGGTATCTCCGCCGGATTCGATAGTCCACGGTGTTGCACTATCAACAAAAGAACTGTCGTAGTAGGGGTCAACTGTTTCTATAACTTGAACATAGCATTCGGCTGGAAGCGCACCGAAAACAATTGTTTGATCGTGTTTCAGAAAAAACTGAAACGAGCCGTCTATCGGTACCCATATATCATCGGGGATTCCTGAAATGTCATCGGTCAGATAGATGTCCACACTATCGGTCAGCAGCTCTGTTCCGTTTACATCCAGATAGAGATACACCCTGAACTCAAACCGCGTCTCCTTGTTTCCCATAAACCCTTCAACCTGTTTAGTGATGGATAAGGTTGCATTCCCTACCGGAGCGTATACCAAATATATCTCCAGTGGTTCGATTATCTCCGAAATAACAACCGGTACACTGTTGCTGTTCATGATTCCGTCAATACTTATCTTCCAACCGATATATACATAGTTGGGTATGAACGGAATCTGTCCACCTTCAATCTCGAATTGGCTAGTTGACTCTACTAGGTAACTTTGTGGTGAGAGGATATCTGTATCTTCACTATCTACGAAATGTACCGTGAGATCATATGATCTTGAAGTCGCTACCCAAACTGCCGCAACATCTCTGACGTTAGTGGATAGATAGTGAATGCCGGCATCCATAGTGTTCGCTTCGGGGTTGACGCCATAGACATTCGCGTTATTCACCGACGTACGCAAAAAGAAGCGGTAGTAATTGCGGAAGATATCCAGAAGCGGGCTCATAGTGTTGCCGTTTAAGGCATATACATCTGCATAGGAGAGGGCAAACAATATGTCCTTTGCTATGCCTTCTGCCATCGTTGAGGTGGGGTTGGAAAATACGGTTGTAGAGGAATGTGAACCTAGCTGCGGTATCACTGCCATCTGCTGAATAGTAGGCAGTATACCTAGGAAAGCGGTCATACGTCCCTGAACTAGCGAACCCTCATAGTTGCTGGTTGTGGTTGAGTTTCCGAATGCTCCTGTATATGGGGAAGAACCCTTCAGTACCAACAACACGCACTTCACTCCGTCTACCGTTTGCTTTTTCATGACATACCATTTATATCCGTCAATGGTAACCTCTGTAAAAAGAGGAGTATCCCAGAGTTCGGATGACAAATCTCTTGCTGAAGACATCTCATTGGCATGCATAATCGCATTAATGTTGTTAACCTCAATATGGTCGGCTTGATCCAAACTGACCGAGATCACCGATGAAAATGACTTATTCATATCACTGTCATGTTCCACCGTGAACAGACTTTCTTGGTCAAAAGCGAGAGTATATATTTTATTACCAATAACTTCTGTTTCCAGCTTCACTACATATTCACCTAGGTCAAGTCCATTGAACAGATAATTACCGTTTTGATCGGTAAAGGTCTGTCTTATTTCCTTTCCATAGTGAGTGGCTTCAAGCAGGACCACCGGGTAGCCTTCTACCGGCGTTTTCACGGCATCATCGAGCTTAATACATCCCGATATACTGTTACCATCCGACTTGATATATGCAGATTCAGCTTCACTCGAGGACTTCGAAGAGATGAGTGTATCGGTAACAGATAGTTCATCTAATGATACTAAAGAGATGGGTTGATCTCCCGATGCTTTGACCCACCCTTCAAAAAGCAGTCCGACAAAAAGCACTAACAGAACTATATATGCTGTCGTAATGCATAGTGAGGCGATTCTTTTTTTCTTGTTTCTGTACATGGATTCCCTCTTGCTGATAATATCTGCATAAGATTGCTCGTAAGGTAATATACGACTAATCGTTATGAGTTATATCAGTCACATAGTTATATAATGTTTTCTTTGACAACTCGAAATTTTGTGGTATTATATTTACATGAGCGATGATTCCCTCATATATTAACACAATTGATTAATATGTGTAGTCCCCCTATTACAGGGAGTTATCAGTCACAAATAACGCAGATATTGACCGTTCTTGTCAGCAATGTAATCGGTTGAAGAAATCGTTAACCGATACCACATCATACATTAATATTACCGTCACATATATTCTTATCTGTGACCATCTTTTAGGGAGGTACCCGAATGACAAATTTTGCTGTAATTATGGATCTTTTAAAAATTTCTCCGAAATTCTTTTCCGACTATGGTTTTGACCATACACTCATAAGTCGCTGGAGGACCGGAAAGCGTCGCCTCATGCCAGGTCGTTATCAGGTAGAGGAGCTAGTAAAACTGTTCTGGTTGGAAGATGGTAAAAAAGAGGAACCTGTTTTGGAACAATTGCTTAGAATTTGGTATCCCGCATCAAGAAGCGATTCCGACTCTGAGAAGCAATGGTTACTGCAGGAGTTCTTAACCGAAAAAGGACAAACCGAATCAGAGTATATAAGAATGCGAACCGTTCGCCTTTCCCCCTTACAGAACAAATCGGCCCCCTCACTTGAGGGTCCGAAAGGTATTGAGGCAGTTCGTTTAGGGTTACTTCATTTTCTCGATCTCATATCCGCTCTGCCGAATGCACAACAGATAAACTTTGTTTTCACCGAAGGACAGTTTATCTATCTGTCTGAAGAAAACTTCGGTAGATTGTTTATGCATAAGCTAATGAAACTATTTGAAGCCGGGCATCGGCTTGCGGTTGCCATACGCAGCGACAGAGTAGCCTCCGATATTCTCTACTTTCATAAGCCGAAACTCTTCGCTCACCTGAAGGGATATATAACCACCAGATACTTTGATGTGTTTATGCCCTGCAATGACAAAATACTCGGAACGGTCGGGGATTCATTGGCTTTCCGCGTAACCAGAGAAAAGCTGTGGGACTTCGACAACACCTCCATTGAGATATTTGGCGATAAGCAATCGGTTGCCGAGATCACCTCAACCATCAACGATTATCTGAGTATTTCCCATCCACTGATGAGGTATGATTTCTTCAACAACCCGGACGGATACCTCAGTCAGATTTCGATACACCATAACCGTCCCTGTAGCATCATCACCAAGATCCCTCATTTCGGAGTACTCGGTCAGGAGGAAACAGAATCAACTCTCTCATTAAATGAAGAAGAAAAACAGCTACTGCACCGAGAATACCATCCCATTTTCATCGACCCGACATACTTTGAAGCAGATACACGGGTACGGTATATCTTCTGTGAGCAATCCATCCTAGCTGCTTTAACACAAAAACGTCACCAGGTTCATGAGATTTCCGCTATGCTGGGTCGTAAGGTTTGGATGTCAACCGAGGATTTGGTCCTGCAGCTCAAACGGATACGACAGTTGCTGCAAGCTCTACCTAACTTTGAGGTGTGTTTCTTAGATAAATCAATATTTGCAGACATCTCTCTACAGGTCGCTGTTTGGGGGAACGAAGCGGTCATTACCTGGCTGGAAAAGGGTAGTTCTGCCAGCTGCAGAGAATATCCCATAGTATCAGGCATGCAGATGTTCTGTTCTACCGTCTGGGATGAGATACCAAATGAGATGCGAAGTCGCCAGGTAGTTATACAAAAAATCAATGGAATGCTAAGACAACTCCGTGCGGTTCATAAAAGCTGATAGCTAAAACCATAGATTCATAAAGTGGCTGTAGAAAGCTGTGCTGCGGTGTTTAGTGCAATATCGTGGTACAGTCCACTTTGTTGTGTTTTCCTCTAGTATATGCTAGACTTACGCTAGTTTGTTACGACAAAGGATTATCTGCTTGGCAGATGGGTTAAGAGTGTAATGAGAGGTTGACAATGGATATCTACGAATCATTCTGGACTGTTCTTACTGTTTGGAACTTTTGTTTTCATCATGTTCATTCTGTAACCTGCAATCAATTAAGATAAAAGGCGTATGTCCCTCAGTTGGGCTGCATCCGCCTTTATTTGTATTTGAACACACAAATGGTTGTTTAATCAAATTGGCATCAGTATATGTAGGTAGATATTTCTAGCTTCTGCTTTCACTCGACATGCATATCTATACCATCTCAAATGTATCTGTACCATTATGCACGTTTGATATAACTGCTATTCTTCTGCTCAAATCAATACTCAAACCTGCAGGTTTGGGAGTACAAACTACCAATATATTCCCCCGGAGGAATACAATGAAAGGTATAGTCTATACAGATCATGAAGCTTGCACCGGATGCAATCGTTGCGTCCGGGAGTGTCCGATGGAGGTCGTCAACATCACCTATCAGGATGATGACGGTAACATCAAGGTCAGAATCGATGAAGAAAAATGTATTGCCTGTGGACGATGTGTAACCGCTTGCAAACACGATGCTCGGTTTTATGCCGATGACATTGATCAGTTTTTCAATGATCTAGCTAACGGTGTCCCCATCTCATTGATGACCGCTCCTGCCATTAGGATAAATATTCCAGAGTACAAGCGTCTGTTCACCTATCTAAAAAGCAAGGGGGTCAAAAACATTTACGATGTCTCGCTCGGTGCAGACATCTGTATATGGGGATATATTCGGTACCTCGAGCAGCATCCGAATTTTCACATAATTACCCAACCCTGTCCGGTGGTGGTACTCTTCTGCGAGATGTATCAACACGATCTATTGCCGAGACTCTCCCCGGTACAGAGCCCGATGGCGTGTGCTTCAATATATATGAAAAAATACCAGGGGATTGAGGATCGTATAGCGGCTCTCTCCCCCTGCATAGCAAAAAAACTCGAGTTTGAAGATACTAAACTCGCCGACTACAATATTTCTTTTGCCAACATCCTTACCTATCTAAAGGAGAACAATATTGAGCTTCCTGAGCAGGAAACCGAGTTTGATCATGATGAGAGTGGACTGGGATCCCTCTTCCCAATGCCCGGAGGTCTCAAGGAGAATATTGAGTACTTTACCGGGAAAAAACTCCATATCACCAAAGCTGAAGGCTTTAATCTGTATGAAAAACTGACCCAGTATGCCTCAACCCCCGAGGAATACCTGCCGGAGATCTTTGATGTGCTCAACTGTGAGGATGGTTGTAATATCGGTCCGGCAACCTCTCACGAAAGAAATCAATTTGAGATAGAAAAGACAATGGACCGAAATCGGAAAAAAGCGACCGAAGAACGTAAAAGGGAATTCTACGATGCTATATATAGGACGTATGACGAAACCTTTGAGCTGTCGGATTTCATCCGTGAATATCACCCCATCCACCTGTCCTACCCTGAGATTGACCAAGAGGATATCGCCAGAGCCTTCGAACTGCTGGGCAAAACCGATTACGAAAAGCAGCATATTGACTGCGGAGCCTGCGGCAGCGATACCTGCCATAAGATGGCTCGAAAAATCGCGCTGGGGGTAAACATACAGAACAACTGCATCGTATATACCATGGATACCGCGAAAAAAGAGCATCAACAAAGCCTGAATTCACTGGATCAATTTGAGACTATATGGAGCAGTGTGGAGAGCGGCATCGTCATCATTGACATCAAAACACGTAAAATACTAGACGCCAATCCGGCGGCAGTCATAATGTACGGTGACAGTAAAGAAAAAATAATCGGTCAGAGTTGCGTCAAGCTGTTCGGTCAACAGCAATGCCCTATCCTCGACCAAGATCAACCTCTTGACCGTTCCGAAAGAAACTTTATACAAGCCAATGGGAACATAGTACCGGTGCTGAAATCGGTTACCCAGATTATCTACGAGGGTCAACCCGCTCTGCTAGAAAGCTTCACCGATATTTCATACATGAAAGAAGCAGAAGCACAAAAGCACATGCTAGAGCTCGGGG
>WRIP01000069.1 GCA_009782665.1 Oscillospiraceae bacterium | reverse complement strand
TCCAACAACCAAGTGTAAGTCCCGGAGTATTCTACCAACCGGCAGAATCGACCATAGTAACTACAGAAAACAGTTCCTCCATCAGCCTTAAGGAAGTAATTGCAAAGATACAAGACTCTGTGGTTGAGGTTGTTACCGAAGAACCTGTAAACAGTCCCTTCTTTGAAGAACTCGTCGAGACAGGAGCCGGTTCCGGTGTCATCATCTCCAAAGATGGATACATCGTTACCTGTTCCCATGTGGTGATGGATGCTTCAAATCTGCAGGTAACCCTGAGAGACGGCAGTTCATACAAGGCGGAGGTTATCGGTATCCCTGATGATGTACACGATATCGCTTTACTGAAGATAGATGCAGTTGATTTAGTCCCTGCCATACTCGGCAACTCGGATCTACTAGAGGTCGGAGAGGACGCCATAGTCATCGGTAACCCGCTCGGTTCATTCGGAGGAACGGTCACCAACGGGATCATAAGTGCACTTGAACGTGAGGTTTTAGTTGAAGGTACCTCAATGGTACTGCTTCAAACCAATGCAGCAGTTAACCCTGGAAACTCCGGAGGAGGGATATTCAACGGGAAGGGAGAACTCATCGGTCTCATCAATGCCAAATCAATGGGCAATAACATTGAAGGAATAGGGTTTGCCATACCCATTAATTTAGTTATGCCGATTGTTGAGCAGCTGATAAATAAGGGATATGTTAGCACTCCAGCTATCGGAATCAATGCGATGTATATCGGTTCACGTAGTGCTGCGTCCGAATACGGAGTAGAACGTTTCGGAGTATATGTTGATTCATTGGCACCAGGAAAAGGTGCAGAACAAGCCGGGATACTACCCAAAGATTTCATACTGTATATAGATGGGACACCCATAGACAACCTCAACGATATCTCGGTTTCTTTACGAGAGCACGAGGTCGGTGACAGCATCGAGATACAGGTACTCAGAGATAAGGAGACATTGACCTTTATCGTTATACTGGGTGAAAGAAATACCTGAGTTCGCAATTTCTGTAATACCGATATCTGACCCCGGCATACTGCCCGGGGTTAATTCATATGTGTACATACAGCGCTATAGCACTAAAACAGGTTCATTTATCAATCGATTGACTATATCCGACTCATAACTGTTTGATGTCTATCTTTACCGGTCGGGGTTTGATAAAATATTGATAAAGTCATCATATACTGTTCTTTGTAAAGCAAATTGCATCATGAGTATTTGATGAGATTGATGGGAGTGATTATGAAAGAGCGTATCCTAATAGTCGACGATGAAGCAGATATCGTCAAGATGGTGGGTGATTTTCTCAGATTCAGAGGCTATGATACTATTACTGCTAACGGTGGGAACGAGGCATTGAAGAAGATTGAGCTCAAGCCGGACCTGATACTACTGGATATAAATATGCCGGATATTGATGGGTTGACGGTGCTGAAAACCATACGAGAGCATATATCCTGCCCGATTCTGTTTCTGACTGCCAGTGTTGAGGATAAGGATAAGGTGAAGGGGTTGACGGCAGGAGCAGACGATTATATAGTCAAACCATTTTCGCTAGATGAACTGGCTGCCAGGGTCGAAGCACATCTCAGACGTGAGCTGCGTCACAAAACTGCCACCAAGCTTAACTTTGACGGAGATTTTGTCATTGATTACACCGAGCATTCGATATACTTCAATAATCAATCTATACCGTTTGCCAAGAAGGAGTTCGATATCATCGAACTGCTATCGAGTAATGTCGGTCAGGTTTTCGACCGAGAGCGTATCTATGAACGCATCTGGGGTTTTGACAGTGAAGGAGACAGTTCAGTAGTAGCTGAACACATTCGGCGAATCAGAGCCAAACTGTCTGCTGCAGGTGCTAAGCCGTACATTGATACTATTTGGGGAGTTGGATACAGATGGAAGAGATAAGCGAGAAGGATAGGTTAGAACATCCACAATATCCCATACCTTCTGACAGTTTTAAGCAGGTCGGAAGATATGTTCCGTCATATCTTCCTATAGGTCCGTTACCTTTACCGGAAAACATATATGTATCCGATCAAAACCAAAAAAAGCAGAAGAGAACTGTAATTAGCGAACTGTTCATAAAGATAAAAGGATTTATACAGAACACCTCTCTTAAGACTGCTTTTTCGCTTTATGTCATTTCATATATCTTTGTCTCTCTGCTCATATCTGCGTTTATCGTCATTCTGTTATTCTTAACCCGAGATATCTTCGTAACCGATAGTATTATAAATCTCATTACCCTCGCTAGTCCCATCATTGTCGGAGCAATACTGCTGTTATCCATACTGATTGCCGGGTTACAGTTCTATAGGAAAAGAATACAACCTCCTCTAGAATTACTAGAGAATGCTTCCCAGAGGATTGCAACCGAGAATCTGGATTTTTCTTTATCCTACCCAAGAGATGATGAGATGGGTAAACTCTGTGAATCCTTTGAAGCAATGCGTGCAACACTTGAAGAAACACATGCAGAACTGACCAGACAGGTTGAAGAGAGAAAACGCTTGAACAGTGTATTTTCTCACGATCTCAGAACTCCCTTAACCGTCCTCAAAGGTAATATTCATCTGTTAAAAGAATATCTGTTAGCTTCGAATATCTCTGATAATATGATTGCTGATTCACTCGAAGCAATGAACAATCATGTGATTCGACTGGAGAACTATGTGGAGATCATGAGTCGATTGCAAAAACTTGAGGATATTGAGATAAGCCCGGTTTCGATTAACAGCAGAGAGTTCTCGGAGCAGCTTAGGAGTACTGCCGAAATAATGTGCGAAACACATACCATTAGGTTCTTTGATGACATAGCTCCTTCGTCGATTATTGTAGATCCTGAGATTATCCTTACGGTAGCAGAAAACCTGATTTCCAATGCTGCCAGATACGCAAGGCGGGTCATATCTGTTGTCTGTAGCTACAGCAACTCTATGTTTATTCTGTCGGTATCAGATGATGGTGACGGATTCTCTGATGAGGATCTGTTACTTGGAGTAAATCCCTTTTACAAAGCAAGTCGGAATGTGTTTGATACCCATTTCGGGTTGGGATTAAATATCTGTAAGACGTTGGCAGTAAAGCATGGCGGAGGGATTTTTCTAGAAAACATTTCTGCTGGTGGAGCTCTAGTCCGGGTAGAATTTGCTGAGTATATATGAATAGATTAACACCATGAGAGTCTATAATTCAGTTTAAGCAGAGATATATCTGTTGCAAATCAAAGATAAGAGCGGAGGTATATATTTTTCTGGGGTGGACATGTTTATATTGCATAACAGTTTTTCTACATGCTATCCTCGATAACCACCCGACGGAATAGCTAAAAGTATTGTATAAACATCCAATATGAAGTCGTCTTCACATGTTTCATAGAAATATGTTTGCTTGTTCAATGTAAAAGACGTCATCGGCATACTAAAACTCTTATGTGACTTTAGTGTTCATATCCTGGTTTTCGTTATTTAGCTAAAACTAGAATCAACTCGTTTCGACCTAAAACCTCCCAATAACCGGGAGGTTTTCACTTTCTTACATTGTCATATTTTAGTTGAAAATATTTTAAGTCACCCTATTGACCTTAAAGTAACTTTACACTTTAAAATAACGTCACAGACTATCTCGGGAATCTATCAACCGGGATGTAAAGTCAAAACATTTTTTGTGAGGTATAAAGAAATGACTTACCAGAACACACGTAAGGACAATAACAAAAAGAAAAAAAGTGTTATTGTAATCAGCCTTCTGTTGGCATTTGTGCTAGCAGTTGGATCAATCTTCGCGTTCTTCAGCGATGTGATTGATATTAAGACAGTAGCCACAGCCGGTACTTTAGAACTCGAAGGTGGTGCCAAGTACTACATCAACGTAGACTTTGAAGCAATCGATGAAACTACACCAGAAGCTTCAGAAGCAGAATTAGCTTGCCTAAATCCGGGTGATATTCTAACAGTGATTATCGATGTTGAGAATGTTGGGAGTAAATCTGCTTGGTATTTAAGCGAGTTTACACTCAGGGCTACCGATGCGTCAAACAACGTTGTCCCAGCGAATGTCCTAGAACTAGCGTTTACAGTTGAAGATGAAGCAGAAGTGTTAGTAGGTTCAATAGACATGATAAACGAGTACATCGTATATAGTGATACAGCAATAGTACTAGATGGTACTTATGAAATTGAAACGCATGTAAATGCTATCGAGGACACCGCTATTTCAAAAGTCTTTTTCATCACTTTTGAAAAATCAGCCGGAAACGAATTTCAAGGCATTAAGCTTACCCTAGACTACGTTGGTAAAGCAATTCAATTTCGCAATAATACTGTACCAAAATGGTCAGAAGCTGTTCCGCTCAATCCAACTCCATAGCTTGGAGTATGTTAAGCGAGAGCAGTTGCTCTCGCACATATGAGAAGATGCTCAGGAAGAGCAGCTACAAACAGTTGTAGCAGTGCGGGTTCAATTCCTGCAATTCTCAGCAAATATCCGAAATATCGAATACGAGATCAAATATTCACAAAGCATAATTTACCGTCTGGAACCAATAATGAAGAAGATAAAGAAGATAATTTGGACAGGTATACTACTAATAGTTGCTATATTAACTGCTTACATACCTGAACCGGTTTATGCAGCTGATATATATACCATAACAATCAACGACTCAGCTCTGGTACTCAACCAAGTGTTCTTTTTAGATTACCGTTATCTAGGAGCTGGGGATATGTTTGAACAAATCGTTGATGTTCAAAATGTCACAGATAGTACTTATGTTATCTATCTCAAAGATGTGGAGATACTGGAGGACAGCATATTACTCAATATGCTTACCTTTAGTATTACCGGTAACAACGTAAAGACAGTAACTGTGGATAAGAGTAGATTTGATGATGTCTTAAGAACAGAGTTTCTTACCATACCCGCAAAAACTGACGACAGTTTTAGACTAAGCACAATAGCCGGAAATCTTTCTAACGAATATCAGGGACTGGCCTGTTCTATTCGATGTACGTTCGAGATAACTAAGCGTGAAGCGACTGGCTCACCTGATAATAAGGTGAAGAACTCTATCCTCAACTCAATATATACCGGAGATGGTAGTCATCTGGCACTAATGGTATTCATCTGTACTCTTTCACTATCGCTAATAATACTGATGACAATAAAGAAGGGCAAAACCCATGAAGAAGAGTATGTCAAAGATACAAAAAAAGCATCCTGCTTCCGCAGCTGAAAAAATTAAACAGATTGTCCTCAATACTCTGTTGATACTTTCTCTTTTGCTTGTACTGTTTGTAGTAGTTACAGTAGTTGTAAATAAAGACGATGACCGGTTTATCTTTGGATATAAGCCATATATTATCTCCAGCGAGAGTATGTATCCGATCTACCAAAAATATGCGATCGTATTGGTTAAGAACACATCCTATGATGATGTAGCAGTCGGGGATCTGATTGCATTTAAGGCGGACGCTGTGGGGGGCAAACCGGCATTTCATAGAGTAATTGAAATCTCACCTGAAGGGTTTACTACTAAAGGTGATGCAAACAAAATGGCAGATGAACAAAAGATTAGTCAAACGACATTCATAGGTAAAGAAGTATGGCACACAAACCTGACTGCTAAAATCCTGCCGATGCTATCTACCACAAACGGGATAATGCTGCTAATTGTGATACCTATCCTCACTATACTACTAATAATCAGCCTTGTGAAAATATTACGTCCTACCGCAAAACCCGATAAAGTATTACCAACTTCTACGGTATACAAAGAAGTACCGGTGACTAAAATATATAAGGAACAATAACCTTAACCATTTCGGAGATACCAATATGAGGTATAAACTGAAAAAATATGAAGGGCATAAAACCTATACCGCAGTACATTCTAAACTCGCGGTGCTGGTTTTATCTGTGCTGTTGACCGGTCTTATGCTGCTTACCCCTGCTTCGAGTTTCTTCAGTGATATATATGCTGAAAATAACGAGATTGTTACCGCGGAAGCAAGCCTGATTGAAGATATACATATTTTCGTAACGACCCCTATGGCAGGAATAGCTCCCGACCTTATCGCTGTTGAAGGAGATAATACCTACAGTGCTAGTTCCGTGAGCTGGTCTCCCTTGGATAATCTCTTCCTGTTCAATGTGCACTACTCCGCTTCGGTCACACTCACTGCAGCAAGCGGATATGAGTTTGCTGAAGTATTCACATCTGCGACCATCAACGGCTATACTGCTATCGTCACCGATAACTCAGGGGCACAGGTAACCTTGACATATGAGTTCACTGCCCTGGCTGCAGAAGTAACCAACTTCACTGCCGAGACAGCATTCTGTACGGCTGCTAACAATAAAACACCCGGCAATACATATTATGTAGCAGCTCCAGCTGATGTTGCCACCACCTTTACCCTTAACACTTCCACCACAACGTTAGCAGCTGGTGGAGCAACGGTTACAAATGTAGATACTACCCCGGGAATTTCTTTCATATACACGAATTCAAACAATACACTCAGCTCGGTTAGTAGCAGCAACAAGGTGGTTATTGAGATACCTGCCAATTTCATTGGTGATGTAGCAGTAACGGTCTTCGCTGAAACGGACATAACCAAGAATGTCAGCTTTACCCTTATAATTCGTTCGGTTGAGGACACTATAGCTAATACATATATTCCCTCAGTCACCCCCTGGGTAGCCGGTTTACATAATGCGGTGTTTGTAGCTGGAGATTGGGAATGGCGTGTACTGGACAAGAAT
>WRIP01000068.1 GCA_009782665.1 Oscillospiraceae bacterium | reverse complement strand
GATTAGGGGTAGCTCAATATTCTCCTGTGCGGTCAAGCGAGATAAGAGATTAAACCCTTGGAAGATGAACCCTATCTTTTCGTTTCTAATCTGGGCTAACTGATTGTCGGTATATCGGTCTATCTCCATACCATCTAACATATACGATCCGGAATCAGCGATATCTAAGCACCCCATGATGTTCATGAGTGTGGATTTTCCGCTGCCGGATGGTCCGATTATACTGATGAATTCACCACGTTCAATAGACAGATCTACCCGATTGAGAGCACATACATCCTCGTCTCCCACATTATATATCTTAGTTACCTGATTCATCTCAATCATGCTCATAATTTTACCCTATTCCCGCTAACCTCTTTCGTTCAACATTCTGAAGTAGGAGAAACCTCTAGATTTCATCTCGTAATGCACAGTATCGTTTTCGGTGAGGCCGTCTATAACTTCAACGTACTCTCCATCAGAAATGCCGGTAGTTATCTCTCTTTCATCCGAGAGGATACCTCCAGTATATTCAAGATAGACGAAACAGAAACCTACTTGTTCCTGAATGGCATCGACCGGTATCTTAAACACATTGTTCTTCTCATCTATCTTTATCTTAGCGGTGGCATTCATACCGGAACGCATATCAGCATCCTTGCCGATAGTCAGTTCCACACTGTATCGAGCGACTCCGCTCGAACCGGCAGCAGAACTAGAGATGCGGGTGATTATGGCTTCGAACTCTCGGTTTGGTATCGCGTCGAAGGTAACCGAAGCAGGTTGTCCTTTTTGTATTTTAAGTATATCGAGTTCATCCACTTCAACGTTTAAGGTCATCGTTTCATTGGATGCTATGACAACAGCGGTCATCATATTTTCGTTGTCGGAACCGGAACTACCGAAGGATGTGTTGTTACCTAAGGCACCACCAAGCAATGAGCTATAATCCGGCATAGAAAACCCATCACCTATTGAGGCTGAGATTAGATCATCCAGATTAAAGTCCGGCATTAGTCCATCGAGTGAGAACAACCCGTCAAAGAGGTTAATATTGTCGGGGATGAGACTTAGAATTCCGTCGAGGGTTGAGGTCTTTGGAAATACCATTCTAAAGCTCATACTGTTTTCGGGACTGTTACCATCGATTGATATATTGGATACAATAATATCTAGCCCGAAGTTGGGTATTAACCCGGCAGGGAAAACATATGACTCTTTTGCGACAAGTGATATATCCGCGATATACTGAACATCAGGCATAAACAATAGGTCTGAGGGAGTGTATGATATATATCCGAAGTACTCATCAGTTTCTACTGTTGCTACCGGAAAAGCTCCGGTTGATGGTATGATACGGTAGAGACCTTGTAGCAGCATACTGTTGGTGATCTCGGTGATTTCTACAACTCCAAGCTGTACTACTTCATAGATCTTTTTAGACTTACTCTTCTTATCTCGGTGCGCATCAAGTGTTACTGTTGTCGCATCATTAGGTTCTGATGAGAGTAATCCTAATAGATCATAGGGTATCGAGGAGGAGTAACCGTCAGCTCCGGAGGAAGACATTACGCCTTTGGAGGTGACTTCACCTGCTTCGATATTTAATGTATTTATGGTTCCACTCACTGATGCAGTGAGTAGATTGTTTTTCTTGAGTGCGACTAGAGACAGTAAGGTATCCACCAGATCATCTCTATCGGATAGGAGTTTTAGGTATTCTGCTGTGGGTGGTAGCTCTTCTAAGGTCATTATGGTCCCACCGGCTGACCCATATCCGTTTAGGTCGACTGATATGGATTTTACTCTGCCGTCCGATGCTACTATCGTAACCGGTTGACTTATGGTCAGTCTACCCTGCCCGAGTGTTTTCCCATCCATATCCTGCACCGTCACCAACTCATCAAATCCGGGACCATTGTCGCCTATCTCGATGGTTACTTGATTACCCTTTATGGTTCTCACGGTTCCAGTTACCTTGGAAGCGTTTTCCAGTAAAACATTCAACTTACCTCCGACCGAAAGATTATTGTACTCGATAGTCACGGTCATTTTACCATCGACCGATAGGACGGCAAGTCCACCGTTTGCAAGCATTACGTCTTCGACGTAATCACCTGTCTCGGCAAACAATTGTTTGATACGACCCGAGACATTTGTCTTGACCGATGCAGACTCGGTATCACCCTTCTGTTTGTTAATGTCTTTATCTAGCTCCTTAATGGCGTCGGTAATCAGGTTTATCTGACTGTTTACCGATGCTTCGCTTACTACAGCGAGCGGATCACCTACATCTACCAGATCCCCGACTTCCACCAAGACACTTTCTATCTTAACCCCGGTCGGTAACTCTTCATTTATCATCGCTCCATTGGTAATATTTCCCGAGCTGACTACCGACATGGTAATATCTCCGACTTCTACATCTGAAGAGAGTATATTCGGAGCATCGGGTAGATGTCTAAATTTGAAGACCAAGTAAACTGAGCCTGCTAACACAGTCAGTATTACTAAAGATATGATTATTCGTTTCGCCAATTTGTTTTCTTTTCTTCTCATGTATCTACCCAATCTGAACTATATTTTTCGAATTTCAATTTTTTTTTTTGGGAGCAGCGTTGATATCTAAACCCAATGTTAAGTGTAACATAAAGGTCAACAAACATTTATTCACATTTTAACAATTTTAGTCTCAATTAGTTGAAACATGTTTCCTACCTACATAGCATCGTTAATAATTAGGTGTAACTATGTAAAGCCGCGTCCTAATGCATGAGAACGCGGTTCAATTAAATAATTTTGTTTGAGTGGTAGCATGTTCAAGCGAATAATTTCTTCAAGCGAATAATTTTGGTATCCTTCTCGACGATTTTGTCATCCTCTGGGTTTAATTACGAATACTCTCATCTTGTCGTTAAGTTGTCATAATGATGTTTACAGCAACTTGACAAGTACTTAGCAGGCTATCCTGCAATGTAGGGTTCCATAGATAATAGGTTCAGTATCAGTAATCGCCAGTAGATTCATACCTGTCAAGAAATTTCATGATTCTTTCATTTTTGGAGTTACTCAGAATTTCATCTGCATTTCCATATTCAACTACCATCCCCTCATCTAGGAACATGATGTTGTCTGCTATCTCTTTAGCGAACTGCATCTCATGAGTAACGATAATCATGGTGGTATTCCCGTCAGCTAGTGACCTGATAACCTTCAACACTTCGCCGGTCAGTTCCGGATCTAGTGCACTAGTCGGCTCATCGAAGCAGAGTATATCAGGTTTTAGTGCTAATGCACGCGCGATAGCGACTCGCTGTTGTTGCCCTCCTGAGAGTTGGTGGGGATAGGAATCCTGTTTTGTTTCAAGTCCCATACGTTCTAGTAGAGCAATCCCTTCAGCACGTATATCTTCCGATAACTTCGATCGATAGGTTGAACTGTCAGAATTCTTTTTTAATGCAAGAATAGGTGCAAGCGTCACGTTCTCAAGTGCGGTATACTGCGGAAATAGATTGAAAGACTGGAATATTAGACCAAAGTGAAGTCGACGTTGACGAATATCATTCTCATCGTACTTTACCTGGTCGTTTGAATCAAAGAGCACACGATCATGTACCTTAATACTGCCGCTTTCTATAGATTCAAGAAAATTCAAACACCTCAGCAGTGTGGTCTTACCACTGCCCGATGAACCTATTACTGCGAGTATTTCACCCTGTGACAGGGTAAAACTAACCTCTTTGAGTACCTCCGAGGTCCCGAATCGTTTTGATAGATTATTAACTTCAAGAACAGCCATACACACATCCTAAGCTCTGAAATATCCTAGTTTTCTTTCGCAATATCCGAAGAGTAATGTTAGTACACCCACAAACAACAGATAGAAGACGCCGGTATAGAATAACGGCCATATTAGTGCTTTGGTGGCAAAATTCTCAGCAACCTTCAGTATCTCTACCACCATAATAACCCGTGCTAATGCTGTATCCTTCACTAAGGTTATGACTTCATTGGAGATAGGTGCCAGAATCCGCTTTATTACCTGAAGTAGGATGATCTTAAAGAATATCTGGGTTTTGGTCATGCCGAGTACCTGCCCTGCTTCATACTGACTCAGTGAGATACTCTCTATGCCACCGCGATAGATTTCGCTGAGATAACAAGCATAGTTGATAGAAAATGCGAGAATAACTGAGTTAAATCTCGATGCAAGGGGTTGCCCGAGTATGAACCCGGGCACATAATACACTACGAAAATCTGGAGCATCAACGGTACACCGCGGACAATCCATACGATTACCTTTACTAGTATTCTGAGTGGAGCAAATTTTGACATCGAGCCGAATGCTATCACCAAACCCAATGGTAGTGAGAATAACAGGGTCAGTGCGAAAATGAGCAATGTCTGCTTAAATCCGGTTAGCAGTCGTAATGTAACCTCTATAAAACTCATTAAGACTTATCCCTTATAGTTCGTATCTACTTCGAGCGTGTTTTCCAAGCCATACTTTTCGGCTAGCTTCATAAGGCTACCGTCATCATATAGTTCCTTTATTGCCTTATTAACCTTATCTCTCAGGTCGCTGCCCTTCTTGAATCCGACAGCATATACCTCAGACTCCAGTTCGATATTCGCGATAGCTAAATCCGAATAGTCACCGCTTCCGGCAAGGCGTCTTGCCAGTAGTACATCAATAACCGCACAGTCTACAGCACCAGCTTTCACCTCAAGCAGTGTGTTAATCTGTGCTGCAGATCCCAGCACATTACCCGAAGAACCTACCGCATCCTGAGCAAAAGATTCACCAGCAGATCCAGCTTCGGCAGCCGCGGTTTTTCCCACCAGATCATCAATTGACTTAAACTCACCAGCTCTTTCCGATTTTATAACTACACTCTGCTGGTTAATCATATAGCTATATGAGAAATCGACGAGATCACTTCTCTTGGTTCCATCACTCTCATCCGCATTAGCAGTAAATCCGTTCCAGATACAGTTGATAGTGCCGGCATCCAGTTCCTGGTACTTACTTCCCCACTCTATCTCTTGGAACTCGACCTCCATTCCGAGCTTTTCGCTAACTAAAATGGCAAACTCTGTATCGAAACCGACCCATTTACCGTTCTCAATATAGTTCATTGGTTCGAAATCGGTAATACCGCAGATAAGCTTATTCTTCTTGCTTTTGCCACATGAAACCAGTGAAAACACTAAAAGGGTCAGTAGCATGAATGCTAAGCTTCTAAATAGAATTTTTTTCATTATATCTTCCTTTCTTTTGCAGGTTGATTTTTACTTTGACTATAATACCATATTAGCGCGATAAATCAATACCGCGACATAATACCACCAAAGAGCAGACTCGCATATTCCGGTCATTTATGCTAGTATTAGAAAAAATCACAGGAGGTACATACAGATGAAAGATATCGGATTTATCGGGGTTGGTGTTATGGGTAAAAGCATGGTGCGAAATCTCATGAAAGCGGGATATTCACTCAGCATATATACTAGAACCAAGAGCAAAGTTGAGGATGTAATCTCAGAAGGTGCTTTTTGGTGTGACAGCGTCGGAGAGTGTGCCAAGGATAAGGATGCAGTAATTACCATTGTTGGTTATCCCTCTGATGTAAAAGAGGTTTATCTAAATCAGGGTGGAATAATTGAAGCTGCAAGAGAAGGCTGCTACATCATAGATATGACTACATCAGATCCAGATATTGCTAAACACATCTATGCGGCTGCAGCAGAGAAAAACGTTCATGCTCTCGATGCACCCGTCTCAGGTGGAGATGTTGGAGCTAAAAACGGCACATTAGCTATTATGGTCGGTGGAGATCAAGCCGCGTTTGATGCTTGTTTACCGTTATTCGAAGCTATGGGCAAGAATATAGTATATGAAGGGGAAGCAGGCAACGGACAACACACAAAAATGGCTAATCAAATCGCACTTGGAGGTGCAATTGCGGGCGTATGTGAAGCGATGACATATGCTAAGAAGGTCGGGTTAGATGTCGAGACAATGCTGAATACCATCTCATCAGGTGCTGCCGGTAGCTGGCAGATGAGCAATATGGCTCCACGCATACTAAACGGTGACTTCAATCCCGGATTCTATCTCAAGCATTATGTAAAGGATTTGAGAATTGCTCTCGAACAAGCCGATGCCTCAGAATTGGAACTCGCAGTAACCAAACTGGTATTTGATATCTATGAGTCATTACAGGATGAATATGGTGACCTGGGTACACAGGCTCTTATAAAAAACTACGACTTCTAGTAGTGAAGAGATATATAACCAACTGAAAGGTACAAGGATGGTATAGATACCATCCTTGCTGTTACTATTTATAGTTTTTCTAGAGCAATAGGACTAACTCAAGCTGAAGTGTTTAGGTATTAGTCATAACGACGGTTACACAACATTGAATATGACAGTACACTCGCACAATGGAGGTGTTTTGTAGGGGTTTTCACCAAATTTTACAACGGTAAAGCAAACTTCGACCGTTTTTATATCACTCACAGCGATTCCCTTTTCTTCCAGTTGGATTATTGAGATGAATACATAAAGGTCGCCACCTTTACTCACTACAAGCTGAGTGATACCGTTATCATAGATTCCTGAGTCTGCTCCATTGATGATTAAGGGATTCAGCTTGTGGATATCTATTTTATCATCAATATTCCTTCCGACGTCGCACTTAATACTATACTGAGGAAAATGCATGGAAGGATCGTCTATCTCGACTCCAATGTATTGGAGCGTGATAATATCATTGTCAACAACCACATCACCCAGGTTTGCCGTAACCGCCTGGCTTATGACGGTTACCGCCAAAATGTCG
>WRIP01000067.1 GCA_009782665.1 Oscillospiraceae bacterium | reverse complement strand
AACAACAAGTAGGTTTTCTTCATTACAGATTGTTGGGTTCTTATAGCTCCCTTGCGGTACATTGAAAGCTCCGCTGGAATTAACTCTATATAGCCCATTAAAACAGGTACGATTAAGGAAAATGAACAAGGTAGACAGCTCTATTGAGCTGTCATTCAATGACTTTAGAGTATTAAATCGTTGGCGAGAGTCATAGTAGAGTGTTTTTCTCTTAGTCTCATCAGCTGACAGATAATTTGATTCAACCTCTTTCAGTTTGAGTATTAACTCATGAACATTATCTCGAATCGAAATGTATGTTTCAATCAGCTCACGATTAATATCGCTGATGTACACATCCTTCATTTCATATCTTGAGAGTATGTCAAAAAGAACAGCACCACCACCAACAAACGGTTCGGCATATTTTGTTATTGTTTCTCCGAGGTCAGAGGGATATTTAGCACGAATTTCGCCTAGCAGTTGCGATTTTCCACCGGCCCATTTCACAAATGGCTTAACCGGCATCTCGGAAGGAGGTTCAAATCTGGTAACTCGTCCGTCTTCTGGCTTTTTAGCATCGCTCGGAATTATCCACATTCTACCGATAAACTGTGCTCCTTCAATACGTTCTTCCGAGCACAATACATCTACTCTTCGCTGTGTAATACCCCATAATGCCGCAGCTTCTCTGGTTGACATATATTCCATATGAATACTCCACTTTGTTGTTTGTATCATTATATTCTATGTCGCGAAGTATATCAATACAATATTGATTAACGGTTTTATTAGGGGATTGGTATGAGACGACCATTGTCAGCTCATTTACGGAGTATATTGAAGGTAATACCAAGATGTCAGTACTGAATGTTTGATTTTAGAAAGATAGTCGTCTTTTGGATTATTTTTACTCCCTGTCATATTAGCATAAGTTATTGATACAACAGGAAAACCTGCTGTTAATCCATAGTTTGTAAACAGTTTGTATTCTCTTGATATAAGACGTCTTTCAAGTTCATGGAATGCTTTTTCACCAAGCAAGCGTGAATAAGTATCTGAGCCGTATGTATAATTCTTATCAAACAAACAATAAAAGTTTGCGTTGTTCTTTGCTCTACCCATGAAAACTCATTTTTTACCCCTTGTTGCAGATATACTTTACTATACTTCCGACTAAACACAGTTTATCAAAGATTGAAACGAGTGTCTTTGACCCACAATGCTCTTTTTGACTGGGAATATCGAAAGTTAAGTTCCAGAGTTTAGAGCACCCCAAAAAAGGAACATAGACCTATCATATCTTATTAGTCAATGTGATCTACAAAGTAATCAATGAACACATTGGAGATGTAATAGAGTCATCAAACCCTGTATAAATGACACACTGGTACTATTTGGATTGTAAAAAAGTTTGCTTAGTGCTATTATCGTTTTGACGATTTGTCATAATGAAAACTCCTCATTCTTTTGTGTGGATAACAAAATTATATATGGAGTTTTTGTTATTTGCTGTGAAATATAGAAACGATTACGTAGCTTGACTCAAAACAGGGGGCTTTTGGGCCACCCTCTATATGGGTGGGGATTAAATCATTCTTTGAGGTAACGTTAATGGTTACTAAAGAGAATCAGCTTATCATCTTCTGTAAGAGTTACTTCAATCGACGATTGATCTCCGGTGAACAGATACATCTCACCTTTAGTATTGAAGTATCCCATTGTAATGGCTTTATTGTCTGCAGGAGATGCTTGATAGATAGCTCTTATTAGTTCTGATGCTGTGCAACTATCGGGAATAAGATCGAGATATTCACCGACCTTTTTCACATATATCTCTTTGGAAACGAACACATCTTCACTGGGTTGGTCATAGTTAAGTACATCATCAAAGAAATTGTATATAGCTTCCTTTTCACCGACCTGAAGGATCATTTTACTAATATATCGATTGCTGATTACGATATTGTTTGCACAGTAGTTACTGATGATATCATAGTTCTTGGGATTGATTATCTCTACCACCAGATCGATAGATGAAATATCGAAATCCTTGTTAAGCACCTGCTTGTTATCAAAGATTTCCTGAATGAACACTAAGTAGGTGAGTACGTCCGCATCGATGTCCTCATCACCAACTGTATCGTCCGAGAGGACTATGATACATCCGCTATTCTGATAGCTATCGATGAAGCTCTCTATAGCACTGTAGATGAGTTGTTTGTCATATACATCTGCCGTTATAACATTCTTAACAAATTTGTATCTACTATACTCATCATGCTTAGCCAGATTTTCAGCACTATCTATAACTGTGATATCTAGAAGGTTAGGAGAGTCTACTGTCTGCCACTCATCACAAAATGCTTTAAACCCTTCCATAATGGCAATGCTTTTACTGTTGTGTCCCAGAATAATGACATGCTTGTCATTTATCTGATAATCAGGATTGACCGATAGCCTAACGCTGGTATCATCAACATCTGTGGCTGTAGAGATGGATTGCTCATTCTCTGACATGTAGTAACGATAGTATTTTCCGTCCTCATCATGGATTACTGTGAGTGGAAGAGTTTTTTGATGATTACTCAGGTACTCGGTTATAAATTCCTCTTCTGTGAGAGTATACTCATCGGAGGATTCGACATAAATACCTGCCCCTTTGTTTGAGAACAACGTTCCATACACTATGTTAAGTTCAGGCATTATGGCAAAGAGTGAGAAAATCTGTCCCAGTATTTGATTAGTTGCTACAGGTACAACCCTACATGAACCCTGATTACGTTTTTGTGAAATGATTATCTCCACCAATGTTAAGGTCCAATCGTTTTCCACCTCAACAACTACCAATTGATTATTCTCAGGATTCTCTTCAGCGGTGAGATAGGTAACCTGAAGTAGAGTTCTGATCGTGTTGGTATTTCCTTTTTCTTTCTGTTCCAACGCATCATCATATTCAAAGCTATTGTTGACTTCTGCGATGTCATTTCCGAGTATGATAACAGTCTTTGCATACTCGATTGAGATATCACTCAACTGTTTGGTTGACCACGTTTCACCTTCACGTACTATGATGGTCAGCTTATTCTTTAGTTTATTCTGTCTGTAATGCCGTTTACCTGCGAGATACTTTAGTTGTTGGCTATCCGCTTTAGTGGCTTCATTCTCATCATCTATTGTATCTGCTATGCGTTCATCTATATCATTGAGAACGTCTTCCTTGTTATCATCGACCAGTATGACTATCTTCTCTCTATCATTCTTGTAGAGTAGTTCATTGATTATTTCTGATGCACGGGAATTCCAGTTGAGTATGACAATGTGATCGGAGATAAGAAGCTTACGCTGACCAGTATCTGCGTCTTCAATAAAGCTCGCAATAAACTCAGTTACATATCCGATAACTGCTCCGGTAAAGACAATCATGCCGATTAGGACGGTGAACATACAGAACAGTATGAGCAGTACTCCAGTTTCACTGACCTCAACGATTTCCATATATCCGGTTGCTAACATTGTTGCTGCGTAGTATACACAACTCCAATAGTCATTGTTTTCTAGTGAAGGTGGTGCTAGCCTCATGATTACGATTGCCGCAATGGATATGAACACCAGATTGGCAATGAGTATTGCAAGTAGTACTACCAAAGCAGGTGCTTTGGTTATCTTTACACTGAAGAACTCACGTATTCTTCTCATCCGCTTTCTCCCCCCGAAATATCTTCTTAGTCCATACTGATGATTACGGCAAATTACCGAATGGTTTTGTTTACACCTAAAGTATATATGACCTATTTGTCTTCACCGAAAATCTCTGTTAGTTGTCTTGTCTATTGCCTAATATATGCCTCAATCAGACCCATCCTATTAGTATCTTATTTGTATCTCCTATAACACATGAAATGAAGATCAGAATACTAAGCAAACTGTTCGGTCTGAAGTTGACATCCCTTTCGAGCGATAAAGTCAATCAGACATATTTAATGGGTAGCTCATGGCATGATTAGTCAATGATATAGTATTGTCTGTTGTCTTAGGTCAATAGTAGTGATAGAAAAAGAAGTTTTACTATCTATAAGGACGAGGTTCATTATGAACTATATAATAGCCTATCGAGGATAAAACTTCTATACATTTACACACCGCTCACATGATGGCGTATAGATACACATATAGTAGCACAGAGTGTCATACATTGGGTGAGGTATACATAAGTGGTTCAACGGGAATTATTGGGAGTTATAACCAGTTTGGGAAACTTATTCCTGAAAAAAAGAACAAAAAGGAAAACCTATGTCAGAAGTGTTAGGCGTTAGAGTCATTCTAGTTAGTAAGACTAAACCGGAATCTCTAACTTAAGATCTACAACATATAACACACCATTGATAGCTGGTACTGTTTTAGGAAACTCTGTTTTTTAGATGAAACTGCTGAGGTAAATACATTGAGTTAGTAAACCCTATTCGACGGATAGGTTCAAGTATTCTTGTACCTTTCAATTAACGCTTTAATTAAGTTTGCTGCTTGAAGCATATCAACTCTCTCGTTCATTACCTTATCTCGTGATACTACTTCAACTATGCCTTCCTTCATATTACGGGGGCTGATAATTATCCGGATTGGTACACCAATGAGATCTGCGTCTGAGAACATAACTCCTGCCGAGATGACCCTATCATCATAGATTACTTCTATACCTGTATTCTGAAGTTCTTCATATAGTTTGTCTGCGTATTGTTTTGTCGATATATCGCTGGAGTGTAAACAACAAATATGAACCTGCCAGGGCGCAATCGAGAATGGCCAGATAGGTCCATAGTCATCGTGGCTGACCTCACAAATAGAGGCTACTAAACGACCTATCCCGATTCCATAGCATCCCATAGTTGGAACTAACGAGTTGCCATGCTCATCAACATACCTCATATTCATCTTCTCTGTATATTTGGTACCTAACTGGAAAATATGCCCCAACTCGATACCCTTTGATATCATTAGTGTAGATTCGTTACAGATAGGACAGATGCTATGCTCAACGACCTTTGCTAAATCTATATATTCAACCTCACCCACTTCCCGTTCAATATTTAATCCGGTATAGTGATAGTTTTCTTCATTGGCACCACAACACAGATTGACTGCTCCTTTTAAGGAGGAATCAAACAATACCCTGACACCCTGCAACATATATGGTCCTATATAACCGGCTGTTAATCCGCTTTTCTCGGATATGAGAGCCGGATAAATCTGTTGTCCTAAATATCCGGTAAGTTTTGTCTCATTGACTTCCAAATCACCACGAATGAAAACGACGAGGTATTCCTCAGTCTCAACTATTTGATAGACAACAGCTTTACATGACTGTTCAAGCGGTAGATTAAGATAACCACTCACCTCCTCAATAGTTTTCATTTCTGGCGTAAATACTTTAGCTAATGGTTCAATTATACTATTTGTGTTGTTGACGACAATGCATTCAGCCAATTCCATATTCGCCTTATAATCACAGTTACTACAGGTTACTACTAAGTCTTCACCGCAGGTTGTCTCGAGCATAAACTCATGCGACTTACTTCCTCCCATCATACCTGAGTTGGATGCAATGGCAATCACCTGCTCTAAGCCAACTCGCTGGAAAATTCGCATATATGCTTGAAAGCATCTCATGTAATAGTTATCTAAGTCAGATTGAGAGGTGTGAAACGAGTAAGCATCCTTCATGGTGAACTCACGTACACGAAGGAGCCCTCCGCGTGAACGGAGTTCATCGCGGAACTTTGTTTGTATTTGATAGATCATGAAGGGATACTTGGTGTATGTCTGACCGTACTCTCTGACCAGATGTACAGCAGCTTCTTCATGTGTCATGCCGAGTAACATCGGTGTCCCGGTTCGATCGTTGAACCTCAATAGTTCATCTCCGACACTTTCGTATCGTTGAGATTCCTGCCATAATGATGCTGGCATCACAACCGGAAATAGTACCTCCTGTCCATCGATACTATCCATCTCCTGGCGAACAATATTCTCCAGCTTACGTGTGATACGTCGTAGTAGTGTATATGATGAATATATACCGTTTGACACTAACTTCATATATCCACCTCGAACCATCAAAGCGTGACTGTCGATTACGGCTTCTGCCGGTCGCTCTTTGAAACGTTCTCCGACCAATCTATCCAGTTTCATTTATTTCCTCCTAATGATACTAATATACGAAAAAAGCCCTGAGTAATTGCTCAGGGCGAACTGTTAAGTCCGTGGTACCACCTAGCTTCAGATTAATTCACATGTGAATTAGTCTGCACTTATAGCGCTTACACGCCATTCCCATTAACAGAGGGAGACCGATGATTCTTACTTAATTGTTCGGAATCACAGCTCAGAGATGGGTTCATCATCGCTTCAATGAAGATTTTCACCTACCATCTTCTCTCTAATATATCCGCAACGAATACTATTTCTCATCAACGCTTTTACTTTTTATGTCGTTTTTCATATTATATGAATAAGGAAAGAAATATTCAAGACAAATAGAGTATCTCTATAATATCTTAGACCAACTATATATCCAAGTAGCATCACACTATCTGTCAGAGGGAATGTGTTATCTCTCTTGATAAACAATTTGATATTGCATTAGCCATATGGTTTGCTAATTGAACTGGAACTGCATTACCAATCATCTTATATCCATCAGCAACATACTTATAGTAGAACTTAAAATCATCCGGAAAAGTTTGTATTCTCGCACACTCTCTAACCGAAAGTCGTCTATACAAGTGCTCCTTACCTTTAACAAATTCCCGTTTGTTCTGCTCAACTAATTTCATTTTTGGAGCTTGAGGGTGGATGGG
>WRIP01000066.1 GCA_009782665.1 Oscillospiraceae bacterium | reverse complement strand
CGTTACTATCAACATCCAATACCCGATTCTCCCCATATAGTTTACTCATACCGTAAACGGTTTTGGGTCCGGGTTCATCATACTCGTTTCGAGGGGTAGGGCTATTTCCCTCAAATACATAGTCGGTGGATATGTGGATAAACTTTGCCTTGATACTTTTTGCTGCTTCCGCAATATATCCGGGAGCTTCCGAATTTACCCGAAACGCCGCTTCCCGGTCGGTTTCACAACCATCTACATCGGTATATCCGGCACAGTTAAAGATAATATCAAACCCATTGGACTTTATGAACTCGGTGATGACAGTATAGTCGCAGATATCCACACTGTCAATATCCACCCCTATGACCTCGGCATCATCGTACTGACTCGCAATAGGTCCGATTGGGCTTCTTTTTACTATTAGCTGTCGTTGAAGCTCTGACCCTAGCTGTCCATATACTCCAGTTATTAGTATCTTCATATTGTATGTATCCTTTCGCATCGGGTGAGCTGACTAGAAGGTCGCTTCTGCTACAGTATACAGGTATCTTCCGTACTCGGTTTGCTTTAACCTGTCAGCTAGCGTTAACAGTTGTTGCTTATCGATATATTTCTGACGATAAGCAATTTCTTCGAGACAAGCCACATACAGCCCCTGACGGGTCTGTATCGCTTCAACAAAATTACTGGCTGCTAGCATCGAACGATGGTTGCCGGTATCGAGCCATGCCATTCCGCGTCCGAACAACTCAACTCTGAGTTTTTTACGATTCAGATACTCGTTGTTCACTGCCGTTATCTCTATCTCCCCTCGAGCAGAGGGTTCGACATTCTTAGCTATCTCAATGACATCGTTATCATAGAAATATAGTCCGGGTACCGCATAGTTTGATTTGGGGTGTTCGGGTTTTTCCTCTATAGATAATACATTTCCGTGTTCATCAAATTCCACTACACCCATCTCACTCGGGTTGCTCACATGGTAACCGAATATGGTAGCTCCGCTCTGTCTTTCGGCAGCACGGGTGAGCCGTTCGGTAAACCCGTACCCATAGAATATATTATCTCCCAGTACTAGGCAGACATTATCGTCAGCTATGAACTCCTCTCCGACTATGAATGCATCAGCTAAGCCTCTGGGACTATCCTGCACCATATACTGGAAGCTGATACCCAGATCCTCTCCACTGCCTAGGAGCGTTCTGAAACTCTCGATATCTCGTGGGGTCGAGATGATGAGTATCTCACGAATCCCCGCTAACATCAGTGTGGATATGGGATAATATATCATCGGCTTATCGTAGATTGTCAGCATCTGTTTGGATACCGCGATGGTGGATGGGTAGAGTCGTGTCCCCGCTCCTCCTGCTAATACTATTCCTTTCATGGTAACCTCCCTATTTTGGTAGTTTGTATCTTATCTTCCATCCCCATTTGCCGAAATACTTGAACATTCCCTGAACCAGGATAAGGAAGTATTTCACCTTATGTGCACTGCTGCGTTCCCAGGCATGATAGACCGCTGCATATGGGTAGTAGATAACCTTCATCGTTTCTTTCACCCGTTTTGAGAGATCAATATCCTCATAGTATAGGAAAAACCGGGTATCAAATCCTGCCAGGTCGATGAACAGTTTGGTTCGGATCATGAAAAAGCATCCGGTAGCAAACTCGATGGCAGTCGCTTCACTCAGATCGCAATCCTTCATCTGATAGTGTTCCACCTGCTTTTTCAACGTCTTTCGGAAAATCCGACGCCCTATGAGTGCGGTCACTGCCGGTTGACGTTTGGGCAAACTCTGATCGGTTCCGTCAAGATTGAGAATCTTAGGGGTTACGATACCGACATCTGAGTTGCTATCGAGATAACCTGCCAGTTCACCGACCACATCATCCTCTATCAATATATCGGGATTGACAATGAGGTGGTAGTCACTAGCGTCATCTTCCAATAACGGTATTACGGTGTTATGCCCATACCCGAACCCGTTATTGCGGCTATTCTCAATCACGGTGATCGAACCAAAATCGGCTCTAAGGCGCTCTGCCGTGCCATCTCCACTCGCATTATCCACGACATATATCTTTAGTGGTACCCTTTTAGTATACTTGAGCAACGAAGCTATCGCCTCTCGTGCTTTCTCATACCCCATATATGTTACGATTGTAGCGGTTACGGCGCTAGGCATGATTTCCTCGCTTCTTTATCGCAATATATGTGAGCGGTGCTAATCCGTTCTGGTGCCGTATATCCACCGAAAACACCTTTGCAGCCCGTACCAACTGAGTAAGAGTCTTGTATCCGTAGTTTCTCACGTCAAAGTCGGACAGTTTACGTTGAAGTAAATTGCCGACCGTTCCGAGGTAGGTAAATCCGGTTTCATCACAAGTCTCCTCCACAATACGGCGAATGATGGGAATCAGGTCGGCGATATCATCCTTTTGATCCCTATCGCCAGCTGCCGTTCCGTTGCTGTCGGTGACGGTTGTTTGGTTTTGGGTTTTAGCCTCAGCGGTATCCTGAAGGCTGGAGCTGCTGAGTACCTCAAGGTACTTGAACGACTCACATGCAGAGATGAACGCCTTCGGTGTCTTCCTTTCTCCCATCCCGACTACTCTCATGCTACTCTCACGTAGTCTAGTAGCGAGTCGTGTAAAATCACTATCTGAGCTGACGATACAAAAGGCGGTTACATCGCCGGAATAGAGGATATCCATCGCATCGATTATGAGTGCCGAATCGGTGGAGTTCTTTCCGCTGGTATATGAGTACTGTTGGATGGGGATGATGGAATAGTCAAGTAGTACTTTTTTCCAACTGCTCAATCGATTATCGGTCCAATCTCCATATATTCTCTTGTAGGTAATATTCTCTTCGTAGTTGCTGAGTTCTTCAAATATGAACTTCAGGTACTTCTCGGAAACGTTCTCCCCATCTATGAGGACAGCCATACTTCCTGTTTCTTTCATTGTCTTCCTTTCAGCGGGACTGTTTCCCGCCAGATATTTGTTCAGTGATGTTTGAGTTGCTTCTTCAATGTAGCCAGACTTGAGCTGTAACCGTTTAGCGCGGTAGCAAACCACTCATTGGTGTTCATCGGTAATGCTTTTTCGACGAGAACCTCACAGAAGCTGTGCAAAAGATATGGATTGCGAACCAACAACGGTCCGCTCAGCTCGGTAGCATATATTGAGCCTTTCTGAACCCCTTCCTGTTTTCGGTTACCGACACTTTGACTCAGGATATCGAAAAAGACTGGATCTTTCCCGTATGTAATCGTTATCGAACTGTTGATGTTACCGATAACCGGATGGTCGTTAAGTCGCGATGATAGTATGAGCTCCGAATAGTTCCGGTTGCTGCCAATAACGGTAGAAATATCGATTACCGAAGCCCCTTCGTATACTGATCCGTCGTCGGTCACCTTCTCTCCGAGTATTGCCATGCTGTTTCCGGTTGCGAGAATCTTACGATCATCCTTCAGATACTGCTTAATATCGGCATGAAATCTTTTGAAATCAGACAATGCCTGCAGCATACGTGACTCGGTGCCGGCACCTAAATATATGAGGTCGTAGTCGGACAGATTAGAATAGCCACCGACCGAAAAGCTATTCAGCGATACCTCGTATCCCGACTCAGTCAAATATCGCTCTAATACCGCAAGATTACCCCAACTACCATAGAGATTCAACAGATTATTATATACATGAGCGATTTTTATCATATACTATACCTCTTCCTTTATCCTTCCTAGAAATTTCTTTTGGTCGGTAAAGCAGGTCATGACAAAGATCTCTCCCGTGGCAATCTCAGACAGTGAATCGGTCATGTTTCGTATATCCGGCATGATGCGAATCTGTTGCCGCTCTATTCCGGCAAAGCTCAATCGGGTAGCCAAATCCGAGGCAAAAGCACCCGATAGGATAATGAGTTTCACCTTAGGATTATTTAATAGTTCAAAATCAATATCCCACAACCAGGAGATATCATTTGCGATGTATTTCCGACTCAGAAGGTCAAATATGACCACAACCGTCTTGGCGTTTGAGCGACTCTCGATTATGGTTCTGATACTCATGTTGTATGCCATGGTGTTTTCATGTTTCGACAATAAGAACATCCCCTTATGACCATCAATGTCAAATCGCTTCATCCGATCGTTCTTCAATATGTATCCATTAAGTGTTGCCTCAACCACCTCTTCGGGTAGTGCGAACACCTCTACCCCGATGGTGAATGCCGCTGCGGTATTAGCGGCAAACATACAGTTGAGCATCTGTGGTTTAATATCATACAAACCGTCGATGACTACTTTATCTGCGATGAGTGAGCTGACACTATGGGTCGTCTCGGGGCGACTATAGTTACAGGAGCTGCAGTGGTATCTTCCGAGGTGATAGATTAGGTGTGAAGAGTATCTCAGAGGGGAAGAACAGACCGGACAGAAATCCCGGTCGGAACATACCGACGGGTTATATGATCCGGGGAAGACATCCTCATCAATTCCGAAGAATATAGTATCGTCTCGGTCGAAGGCAAAGGCAGCTGAAAGCGGATCATCTGCATTAAGGATTAGTGTAGAGGTTATGGGGAGACCTTTCTTGAGTTGGTCGAACACATACTCATTATGACCGTTGCGGGTCATTTGATCCCGGTAAAGATTTGTCACCAAAATATACTGCGGAGAGAAGTATCGGAAGGTATATTGACAGAAACGTTCATCACTCTCGATCACCGCAATATCTGCTTTAACCCGACCGGACAGATTGCTGTGTTTCGCAAACAACGTGACAATACCGTCTATCTGATTACTGCCCTGATAGTTGCTGATGACGGTTTTTTGGGTCTTTTTAGCCAGTTCAGTAACATACTCGGTGGTGCTAGTCTTTCCATTTGAGCCGGTTACGGCAACAATGAGTGGTGGTAGCTTCATCTTTGCGAGCAGATTCGGACACAGCTTTAGTGCTATACTTCCGGGCAGACTGCTTCCTCTTCCAAACAAGGACAGCAGAGCGGTTAACATTTTACACAATGCTATAGCTAAAAACAAAAGGAGTCTCCTCGTGAAATTATGATATCGACTAGTGATATACTAGCAGATTATCTTTCTTTTTACAATTTATATGCGGTGTGGAAATATACCCCTTCTCGTGATATAATCATGCAGTAAATGGCTCGTTTTTTGCTAGATAAATATAGGTGGATTAGGGATTATATATGCCAAGACCTAAACAAACCGTCTCTGCATCGAATGAATTTTCCTGTTCAGCATCGGATGTGTGGAGGGTATTGACAAGAGAAAACAGTTACGGCGAATGGTTTGGGTATCCGTTGATATCTGAGCTGAGTCTATCCGAGAATGGATTCACAACAGGAGCACGATTCAGTGTCAACAATATGTCCACACTAGTGGTCACCGAGTTGAGTCAGGATCGAAAAATATCGCTCTCAAACAACACCTGTAGACTCTCCTTCGAGATAACCCCGTATGATGAGTTTGTGGATCTGACCATCACCCTTGATATACTCGCAGACAACAACCCCTTCGACAGTATTGAGAACCTACAGCTGTTTTTAAGGGAAGCGTTGAGAAAACTCAAGCAGACCATAGGTATTCCCGAACGATATACCGGTATATATATGAACCAACCGGTGATACAGAAAAAACCTCCGCTTGTGGATTTTCTGACCCGGGTTTTCGCGGGATATCGTCCCCCTATCATTACAGAGAACAAAACTAATGCCGATGAGGTATTTTCCAGCATAATCGACAATACCGAAGCTGCTATCACGATTGGAAAACGTGCGTTGTTGGTTGCGGTCGTTCTGGTGTGTTTTTTCTTCATGTCTATCAGCGTTGCGTTATCATTTCAACGCAGCGATATTGTCCCTTCCAGCGGGCTGTCTTTGTTCGAGAGTGAGAATGTAAACAAATATGTCTCAACTCTACTCAGAGTCGGAGATGAAAAACAGCATCTCGAAGCCAGGCTCAGCTGCCAGGGAGAAAGAAAGGTCAATGCAGATAGTTCGGTAGAGTTCCACTATGCTTCTCTCGATAAGGATATAGATGGAGAAGCACTCGAACGCATCTATGTCATATATGATGCCTATGGACGGGTACGGAGATACGCATATATTAATGTGGTGCAATCGGTCACTAAACTCTACCGAGAGCCTTCCAATGGCAAACTCCGAGAGGATATGAACTACTACGAACTGAATGACAAGAATATATTGTTATCTCCATCAATGCATCTATATGAGGTAGAGGAGATTATCGGGGTACCCGTCTCAGCCTACACCGTCGACAAAAACGGGGATTCTTTTATCACCACCTACTACTTCGGAGAATTCTATGCTCCGGATATCTTCAACTGTAACTACAAGAGTCAGATTATGGTCACGTTGAACGATGTTACCGGCGTGACCACCGTCTCATACTATACCCCCGTCACCGAGGATAATGCTCTACCACTCGATGAGCTGAGCCGAACATTGCGGCGACAGTATGCCGGACTTGCGGACTATCTGACCGATCGTTTTGCTTACGAGAGGATATTCCTACTTCAGGACAGCTTCGAAGAACAAGTCTCACTCATCCTAGATTCTAAGGGAATACCAGTAAGCCTACCGATATCTTCACCCGAACAATCTGACGAGGAGACAGATATTGATATCGAAGAGATTGAAGAACAACCCACCGAACAGATAGAACTACCGTTACACGAGTGTTATATCTATCGGACAGCTAATCCTGCTGATCCTGCTGGGAGTATCTACAGGAGTTTCTATAGGGTGGAATATATTGATTCACTCATCTCCTCGGTTTCCTACCGAAATACCCGCCTCGGGGGATATGACGTCGACA
>WRIP01000065.1 GCA_009782665.1 Oscillospiraceae bacterium | reverse complement strand
ATACCCATTTTTATTTGAGTAACTGTGATATATCCATACTTTTTCAGCATATTAAAATGGGTATAATATGTGTCTTTTGTTATTCCTAAATCTGTCAGAATCCTATCTCGACCGGGGTAAATCCCGTTTCCTCGTCCTCCATAACTACATAAATAAGCATATATCCCTTTTGCTTGTATGGTCAGTCGGGGATCCAGCATTGCGACCTTTGATATCACGCCATATCCTTTTGCACGTACAGGTGATACTTCGAGTTTTTCTGTTTGTAGTAGAGTATTGTTATTGATTGTATCTTCACTCATATGGGTTCTCCTCTGATCATTGATAACACATTTAGTTAATCTAGTGTCCTGTCATTTCAATAATTTCATCTATAATAAGTTGTAGAGTTGCTATTAGTTCTTGACGTATATTGGGGTATAGTATTGCTGTCAGTCCTATTGCTGCCAAGAGTACTATTAGGATAGTTGCAATAATACGCAGGACTACTAAACTGAATGAAAGTAATGCCTTGACGGTTTGTGCAACTGTAGACTTCTTTTCTATCACAATTACTTCTTTATCAATGCCATACTTTACCTTAAGCTCGGATTGCTTTTGTTTTTCTTTAAAGCCTCTTTTGTATTGTGTTTCTTTTCTTTCCACTATCTATCTTCCTTTTTTGAATATCCCGGACAATTTGTTTTGTGTAGGAGCATTACTTGTTCTGGTTACTCCTGTGATTGCGCCATACATCTCGTCATCGCCACAGTAGTTGAAGTAGTCAGGGGAGTATGAAGCGAAGTATGTGTTATTGCCGCTTTCATCCATCAGTTCTATAACTTCAGATTTTGCGGCGTGCGGCACAAAAGAAAATATGTATTTGATACTGCCGTCATCAGCTGAAAATGCTTCTGAGAGTTGATTACTCTCAAACGGTTTTACGCCACCGACAGCTACCACAATATCTTTATCTAAATATGACGATGTATCCTTTATTTCTACGAAAGCTCCATAGTCAATAACGAGATAATCGTATTGGCTCTTGATTTTTAATATATTGTTTGGATTGAGATATATGTCGGTACCATATAGACGGAAGTGATCGTCATCAAATAAGGTTAAGTGTTTGTCAGATATAATCTGTAAATACATTCCCAGTGCTGCACGATCATGATATTCTATCAAGGCTACCTTTCGATCTTGGTTTTTGAGATATAGAACAGTTTGCATTGCTTGTGTCGTTACTCCTATTCGCCTTCCGGCACCGGCGAAGGAAATCATTGTTGCAGACTGAGCGAGTACAGGTGGTTTATGTATAAGATTCTTTTTTGCTTCTGTTATGGTGACTGTAGACGGAGGAATTACGGTTCTAGCAATAGGGTGGGGGAGTAAGGGTTCCTCTTCGATATCCTCAAGCGGTTGAGATTGATTATCTTCTTCATATTGTTCTTGTGTTGCATCTACTTTGGATGGTAATAAGTCTTGGAGCTGTTTTTTCAATAGTGTGTCATTGCCTGTGAGGAGATGATCTTCGGATATACCAAAACTTATTATGTTGAGACATGTTGGACTTGTTTTATCAAATGCTTGAGATATAACAATTAGCTCCAGAGTACTTGACTTGCCTAATCGTTCGATTATTTCAAGAGCAGCAGATACATTTTTGTTAAATCCCATAATGTCGATGATTAGTAAGGTATAAACTCCTGATCCCAGTGTTTGGTATATTTCTCTAGTATTCTTTACAGGTAACTTTGCTATCTCCCAATGATCATTTAGCCTAGCTAAGTCTGTAAGTAACTTCTGTATATTTTCAGATAATAAGGTCGCAATCATTAGCAATGTCCTTTACTATGAAATGATTATGTTTGTGTTTAGTCTTTTTATATCGATTTTAGGTTAAGAAAAAACCAAAAAAGCAGCCATCTATTTTGCTAATAGATAGCTGCTTTCATAAATATTTTTTACTTTTAGACTGTCTTAAATCTTTGGTGGGAGCGGATGGATTCGAACCATCGAAGTCGTCGACAACAGATTTACAGTCTGCCCCCTTTGGCCGCTTGGGTACACTCCCATTTAATTATTACGCCTTAACTAAGTATATAACTTTTCAAAGAACTGTGATAATAGAGTAGTCTTCAATCTTAATTAAATCTTACACATGATACCCTAAAACTACTGCTTACGTCAAGAATATTTTCGTGTTTAAAAACGTACATCGACTATCGAGTTGATCAAACTCATCCTTATCTACAGCGTTTGCTCTATTGACCTTCACGAAAGCACTCTCACCATTCTGTATACTACTCCATATATTTCGATACAAAACTCATTTTTACTATAGTATTTTTTAAAATGTACATCTAGCTCCGCATTCTAAACATGGTCCTCACAAGATAAGTGCATTATCCCTTCAATATCTGTATCTGTATACTCAAATGCAATATAGGACTGTGTCAGATGACCGCTAACCTCTGATTAACCCGAATAAAAGTTTTTGCATAAGTGGGCACAACACGAGTAACCCTCAGATCAGATTGTTGAGGAGAATTATTGCAAGTTATCGTAAAACAAGTGTTAAATACCCTGTGCATTATACATCATCTATACAGTTGCTTTAAGGTTGTTGTCAGCCAATTGATTGAGTGTATTGAATACTATTTATATAATCAGCAAAATACGTCCTTTTGAACCTCTATATCATTGATATAGGGCTTGTTTTCTTCGCGATCCTGATAATAGAATTCTATCAAAAAAAGTGATAACCTATTGACCTTAAAGCAACTTCATACTCTAAGATTGTATCAATCGAGAAAAATCTGTGAGATAAGACGATAATTAATGAAGTATCTCACGAGTAATGAAAGGAGTTAGTATGAGAAAGCAAAGATATAGGAATCACAAACTTGGAGTTACAACTAAAAAGTGCTTTAGTTCTGTTATGGTGATTATACTCATTGCAGTACTGCTTATTACACCGTTAGTAAGTATAAATATTGCTTTAGCTTTTGAGAATATCTCAATCGATAATGCACCTATTACGGAAGGAGAGCTTTTTACCGTTAGTATTGATACTGAAGGAAGAGAGTTAGCACTCATACTACCCGAAGGCTTATATCTAACAACGCCAGGTGTAGTTTACTTAGATAACAACGTTATACTCGTAGAGGGTATAGTGTCTCTGAGTTTTACTGCTGTTGCAGGAACATATAAGCTGCAACTAATGAGTATGGACAACGAAGCAGTTGGACAACCTATTATCCTTTCTGTAGAAGAGCAAGACATTGAGGAAAAACCTGAGGAGATAACAGAAACACAAAACGATTCAATCGATACTTCAACTCAAGAAGAGACTATAGAGTCGGATAATGTTATCATCACTAATTTCATCCCGTTACCGGATGAAATCCTTTGGCAGGGTTATGACTTTGGTGAGATTGATTCAATAGACGGGTTAGTATTACCAGACAGCCTTGATTGTATTGATATAGACGCAAACTTGATGACAATAACCAATATCGAGTGGCAGAGCGATACTCGTTTTGACCCATATATTTCCATGGTGTATAGTTTCAGCCCGGTATTACCCGAAGGATATGACCTAAATGATGGTACGTCTATACCGGTAATTACTGTTATTGTGCGAATGGTCGGAGGGATTGTCATTAGCCCACTAGCATTGGGAGATATTATTGTTACCGGCGGAAATATGAGCAATTCATCTTTCTCCACAATATCAGAAGCGGTTAATGCTATTAACACTGATGCTGCAGGGGATTACCTAATACTGGTTAGCACGAATATTACCATAACTGCTGCTTTAACAATAAATGTAGGAAGAAATGTTACTATATCGTCTGATCAAGGCAATCAACATGTTATAACCCAAACAGGTAAAGCAAGACACTTTATCGTTAATGGGAGCTTATCACTAACAAATATCATATTAGCTGGAATGGGTCTCACTAACGGTACAGATAGTGCGCCAAACGGAGGTATCCAGGTTAAAGAAGGAGGTTCTCTTTACTTAAACTCTGAATCAATAATAGAGTTATGTTCATCCGGTAGTGGCGGAGGGATACAGAATAGCAAAGATGGAATAGTTGAAGTTAACGGAGGATTCGTTATTAACAACAACTCTTCGACCACTGCAACCACATCTACATTCGGAGTAGAGTTTGGTGGAGGTGGTATACATAATGCCGGTACACTCACCATAAACAGTGGGAGTATTTCAAAAAACACTGCTACTAACGGTGGTGGTATTGCCAATTCAAATGTTCTTGTCATAAATAATGGACTAGTCAGTGAGAATACAACACGCAGGAATGGTGCAGGAGTGATAAACTACCAAAGTGGAGTAGTCTCAATGAATAACGGAGAAATCAGTTTCAATCAATGCTGGAATGGTGCCGGAGTTTTGAATTCGAGTGGAGAATTCACAATAAATGGAGGCAAAATATGTAATAATACCGCTCTATATTTTGGAGGTGGGATTACAAATGTACCAGGTCTAGTGACTATAAATGGTGGTGAAATATGTCATAATACAGCCGGTAATTCAGGTGCAGGAGTATACTTTCAAGATCGTGTCATTATGAATGGCGGTAGAATAGCTGATAATATAACTCTAGAAACCGGATCTTCAATGGGTGGTGGTGGCGTATTCATAATATATGGTAATTTCGTCATGAATGGTGGTGAAATAGCAGGAAACCACAGCGCATACGGTGGAGGTATACTTGCCGAAGCTGATTCTATCGTAACAATAAATAATAATGCTCTTATCCGTGATAATACAGCATCTAATGGAGGTGGGATATATTGTGCAAGTACCAACGCTAATGCGGTTACTATTAACGGTGGTCAAATTATTGATAATATGGCTACATCTAATGGCGGAGGAATTTGGATCACCGACTCTCGCACCAATCTTAATCGTTTAAAGGTCTACGAAGGATCAGTATTCTCAAATAATAAAGCTAACGTAGCATACGATAGGAATTCAGCCGACGATGGCATATATGCTCAGCAAATAGGGAACTCCGGGGCTGGAATCCTTTGGACAGTACCTTTTTCCCAAGGATATAACAACTATGATATAAGCTATGTATATGGTTCAGCGATATCTGAGTATTCCGTTACCTATAACGGTAACGGAAATACCGGAGGTAGCGTACCTTCCGATTCAACCGGTCCCTACTTAAGAAACAGTCTGGTTGAAGTATTGGATAATACCGGAAACCTAACTAACACAAACTATACTTTCTCCGGCTGGAATACAGAGTCTGACGGAACCGGAATATCATATGCAGTAGGTTCATCCTTTACTATCACATCAGATACAGTGCTCTATGCTGTTTGGACAGCGAATATGTTTGATGTCAAATATATTGTGTCAGGTATAGTTCCCGCTTCTGTAAACAACATGCCTGTGACTCCGCAGAGCAAACAACAAGGCTCCTCCTTTACGGTAGAGGATAATCTGACAACCGACAAAAACAGCTATAATGGTGCACTCGGGAGTTGGGAGTTCAATGGATGGGAGTCATCGGATGTTACAATATCAGAAGCAGGTTCAGTTTTTGAGATGCCTGCTTCCGACGTGATAATCACGGGTTCCTGGGTATTTACTCCTTTCCCAACATATTCCGTAACATATATCGGGAACGGTAATACCGGAGGTAGTGTACCGGTCGATTCAGATAGTCCGTACTATACCGGGAGTAGCATAGCAATACTTGGAAATGAGAGAAATCTCACTCGAACCAGCTATACTTTTCTTGGATGGGCAACTACACAAAATGGAACAAATACATATCAAAAGGGAGATACACTAGTAATTACAGCTGATATAACCCTATATGCAGTATGGAGGCTTAATGCTGTTCCAACTACATATACCGTCACCTACCAAGCCGGTACAAACGGCACCTTTCCGACTCAGGCTACGAACGGGTTACTATACGGAGATTCAACCCCTGATGCTCCGACAGTAACCGGGGAAACAGGATGGAGATTCACCGGCTGGTCTCCGGTTGTAAATGCTATCGTCACAGGTAATATGACATATACTGCACAATGGGAGCAATTAGTCATCGTATTGCCAACCTACTACACAGTACAATTTGTAGATTGGAATAATACATTGATAAAAACCGAACAGGTGCCGGTAAATGGAAATGCAATAGCTCCTGCTGATCCGGTTAGAGAAGGTTATACCTTCGTTGGTTATGATAAAGCCTTCAATAATGTTACAGAGAACCTTATAGTAAAAGCTCTGTATACCATCCTTACAGTAAAACTACCAGAGACTGCAGTTACCACGGAACCTTTGCCGACTCCTCCACCGATTATTGATTCAAGTAGAAACGATAGTGCTTTAATAACTCTCGATTCAACTGAAGTGTTTGAGAAGATCAGAGAAGAAGGTATTCCAACACTAACTATCGGTTCAATGGAAATTCCACTGGTTGCTGGCTCAATGAATAGTTACTTCTGGGCTTTAATGAACTTAGTATTGGCGATAACAGGTGCATTAGTGGCGACATTAGCATCTATTAGGACCTTCAATGTTAATAAGCAAACCAAACATAAAAATGCTGATGAACATACTCTATATAACGAGAATCAGCAGAGACATCGTAAATTGTTATGGGTTACAGCCTCAGTGATAGCTGGGATTATTGGAGTAGTATTATTCATACTCACTGAGGATATTTCGAAACTTATGGCGTTATTTGATAGATGGACTATAATACACGCAGTAATTCTGGTGTTTGAGATTGTAGGGTACATGGTTACCCTCAAGAACAATAAAGATAAGGTTGAGTAGGGTTTCCTAACTAACTCATAATGCAGACAAATCTGTAAACAATATACCAAGAATCACCCGATAATTCGAGTGATT
>WRIP01000064.1 GCA_009782665.1 Oscillospiraceae bacterium | reverse complement strand
AGATAGATAAAGGACCTAGATTACATGATACTAAGTGATAGATTTAACTATTCAAAGGAGTTTACTAAAGCATCAACCGAGTTACTGAATAAGGCACTAGGTGAAGTGCCTTGCTACCGACCTTGGCAAAAGCTTGATCCCGGTCATGATTTTGACATCAATCTCAGATACGATATGATACCGGAACTCACTAAGCAGATGATACGAGATGGATTTCCGACGGGACTGATGCCAATCGATAGAAATCTGGAACAGGGATTGAGAGAACAGGAGATAGATTACACCTTCACCAGTGGTACCACAGGTGATAGGGTAGTGAATATATGGGACCAGGACTGGTGGAACCGTTCAGAACAAGCGTCCTGGCAACTAAATTCTCACTTAGCAAACCTGACCTATCCTCAAAAAGAAGCTAAACTGGCCAGTTCATTCAATGTCGGGATTAACTGTGAAGAAGATCTGCCGTATGAATACAGAATCATGGGAGGTAAGCTGTATCTCAATGAGAAGACGAGTATCATTCAATGGCAGGATCGTCACTACCTGAGGATGATTGAGGAGTTGAATCGATTTGCTCCGGTAATACTAGAAACCAACCCCTCTCTTTTAGCAAAACTCTGTTACTTTATCATCGACAGGAAACTTACAGTCTTTTCTCCAAAGGTCATTACCTTCACCTATGAGTTTGTGTCAAAAATCCATAAAAAGGTGATATCCGAAGTATTTAACTCAGCTCAACTCAGCTCATACGGAACCACAGAGACTGGTTTTGTACTAGTCGAATGTGAAGATGAAAGACTTCACCAGAATACCGAGTTCGCACGTATTGATTTTCATCCACTAAAGGATATTTATGGGGGACCGAAAGTTGGGAGAATACTAGTCTCCACATTTAACAATCCCTGGAATATTGTGGTAAAGTTTGACACAGGTGATCTGGTAAGACTTCATAACTCAGCTAGCTGTAGCTGTGGTTGTAAGAATGGTATGATAATAGAGGCCATCGAAGGAAGGGTAACGAACAGCACCTTTTCGGTAGATGGTAAGCTTGTCACCACCAAGGCACTGGATGACCTCATCTCACAGGTAGAAGGCATCAGAGATTACCATATAATACAGACAAGCTCAAAAGACTACACCCTTAACCTGATGACCGACAGAAATTCTACTGAGGTTAACCGTAAAGCAGAATCATTACTGAAACAGCTATACGGGGCAGACGGAAACTATACGGTTAATAATCAGAAGAGTATACTACCGGGACCTGCTGGGAAATTCCGTAGAACCGAAGCGGAGTTAGAGGTTGACTGGAACAGTCTTTTCATATAACAGGGATAGTTGAATAGGAGTAAGATGAAAGAACACGATAGAACTAAAAAAGCGATACTTTTTTCAGGCGGCGGTCCCATAGACACCGACCGCTTGAATCTGTTGTTGCGACAAAACACTATGCAGTTTCAAGGCAATAAAGCTGTATATATCGGAGCTGCAAACGGTGATCGAGAATCGTCCTTTGTATCGATGAGTGAATTTCTAGAGCGACTCGGTGTGGTGCAGATAGACTTTCTCAGACTCGCAAGAGAGGATGTTGATATTAAGGCTTCTAAAGCACTGCTTCAAAACTCCGATATCATTTTCATATCGGGTGGTGAGGTCGAAGATGGAATGAACTGGTTGCACCATCATAATTTGGCAGACTTCCTTTGCCGCATGTATTCAGAGGGTAAGCAATTCATCTGTATCTCAGCCGGTACCATTATGATGGGTAGGTATTGGGTAAACATGGATGAAACCGGGAACGGCAAAAATCTCAAAATCTTCGACTGTCTCGGTATTATTCCGGCAGTCTTCGATACACATGCCGAAGATGAGGATTGGATAGAACTAAAAACAGCACTCCGATTATTGGGAGAAGATTCCTTGGGATACGGAATCCCGTCATATGGTATCATCACAGCTACTTCAAGCGGTGAACTAACGGGATATAATACCGACATCCTCGAATTCAGATATGTTGATGACAGATATTCAGTAACACCGAAAAGAGGACTATTAGTAATTGAATAATAACACTAACCGAGCAGTATATCCCTTGACAGTAGCTATAACATATAATCTGAAGGATCCCCTATCTGTTACTGAAGATGACGCAGAGTTCGATGATATTTCGACTATTGAAGCTATTCGTAAGGCACTAGAAACTGTGGTAAGTCGAGTTATGTTGGTCGATCTATCATTAGGTCCGATTGAGCAGCTTATATATAACCGCCCAGACATCGTCTTCAACATAGCCGAGGGAACTAACGGACGTGGAAGAGAAGCACAGATACCTGCGATACTCAGTTTCCTAGATATACCATATACCGGCTCTGATGAGACGACTATGTGTCTGACATTGGATAAGACTATCACCAAACTGTTAGCAAAATCATCCGGGATAAGAACACCAAAATGGGTGACACTTTAAACAGCTGATGACGAAATACCGACTGATTTGCACTATCCGGTAATCGTGAAACCGAATGCGGAAGGTTCCAGTAAGGGTATCTCAAGTGATTCGGTTGTCTACGACCGAATACAACTCGAAGCAATGCTCATGAGTAGATTTAAACAGAAAGAAACTCTCTTAGTCGAGGAGTTCATTGAGGGCAGAGAGTTTACAGTAGGAATTCTAGGTAACGGTAAGGATATTAAGGTTTTTGAACCGATGGAGATAGTATTTAAGGATAAGAATCATTCGGTTTACGGGTATGATATAAAACAAAACTTCCAAGAATACATCGAGTACACGGTAACTTCAAAGATTCCCCATGCTGTTATTAGGGAGTTATCTGACATGGCAGGAAAAGCGTTTAAACTGTTTGGCTGTAAGGATATGGCAAGAGTGGACTTTCGTGTCAATGAATTTAATGAAGTCTACTTCATAGAGATAAATCCGCTACCCGGTCTAGCACCAGGGTACAGTGATTTTCCGATGATAGCAGAGTTTTCAGGTATAGGATATACCTCGCTCATAGTTCAGATCCTCAAGACAGCAATGATGCGATACTCGCTTAACTCATATATTGCGCTGTCTTGTGAAGCGGAGGGAGGAAATAAATGATGAATGACAGGGTGTTCAAGCATTTTGGGGTATACCCAAATGACCCTCTCTGGGATGACTGGCATTGGCAGTATAGACATCGAATAACCGATGTAGATACTTTAGCTGAGATTACTACACTGAGTGAACAAGAAAAACAAGAGATAGAAATCTGTCTAGGTAACTACTCGATGGCAATAACTCCATATTATGCGTCATTGATGTCGGTTGATGATTCATCATGTCCAATCAGGATGCAATCGGTCCCTTCTATTAAAGAACAGATAGTACATGAGGGAGAGATGGTTGACCCATTAGCTGAGGAAGCAAGTAGCCCGGTACCGAACATCGTGCATCGTTATCCCGATCGAGTGCTTTTCCTCGTCTCTCATCAATGTGCGGTCTACTGTCGTCATTGTATTCGAAAGGTGCGGGTAGGTGATGAAGGGTTTCTATTGAGTGAGCAGGAGATTAATAGGGGAGTAGAATATATTGCAGCAACCCCTGCAATACGGGATGTACTCATCTCTGGAGGGGATCCACTTGCACTGGGAGATGACTATCTCGAAAGTATTCTGCAAAAACTCTTTGCTATAGACCATGTGGAGATAATACGAATTGGAACACGTATACCTGTAGTGATGCCAATGCGCATCACCGAGTCTTTACTGGATATGCTAAAGAAGTATCACCCGTTATGGATTAACACCCAGTTCAATCATCCAAACGAGCTGTCACATCAAGCAGTAGCAGCCTGTAATGCAATTGTTGATGCTGGAATTCCACTCTCTAACCAAAGTGTCTTACTCAGAAACATTAATGACGATTACGAAACTATGAAGTCATTACTGCTGGGGTTAGTCAAAGCACGAGTCAGACCTTACTATCTCTATCAGTGCGATCTGAATGAAGGGATAGGTCATTTCCGAACTAAAGTCGATGTAGGAATCAAATTAATTGAGTCACTGACCGGTAATATTACCGGATTTGCTATACCTAAATTCGTCATTGATGCTCCGGGTGGAGGAGGAAAAATACCCATCAATCCGGACTTTATTGCCTCCCGGACGGAGTGTGAAATGGTCATGAGAAACTATCAAGGTAACCTCTACCGATACATCGAATATCTAACTGAATAGCTATATTTGGAGTTAACTATCAATAGGTAGTCAGTGTTACAGGAAGGGGACTGTGCGTTCCGGTGCAGTTGCATATGTAACGAGGTATTTTGGAAAAACACTGGAAAACACTAGAATATCTATACTTTATCACCTATTCTTCTCTTGTATCGTCGAGAAGAGTAGGTGTATCATTTATCTTAGAATACCAACATGTGTCAGTAAGTGACATATTTCAAAAAAGAATTATTTGTCTTTTCTTCTCATATATTAGACCCTGGATAGTTCATAAACTGTTCAAATTTTTACTGTGCTCTATTCATTTCTGAGGTAGGATAGTTTCTTTGTGTTATTCATTTTACCTCGGAATGTGTTAAATTAAGTTAGCTATTCACAAGGTTCAAGTAGACAGTATCAAGAGCTGAGAAACATACTTACATTCAGATGCGTCTTACGATTATATAATGTACATAGATTCAAAGTAGTGTGAAATGGAGTAGATAATGGAAAAAGTCAGGTTTGGACGGACCGAGTTGATGGTCACCAAAGTTGCATTTGGTGGAATACCCATTCAACGCCTTACAACCGAGCAAGCCGTAAAGGTGGTCCGCGGAGTATTGGATTTGGGTGTAAATTTCATAGATACTGCTAATGGGTATACTACGTCGGAAGAACGGATTGGTATGGCCATTAAAGGCGTTAACCGAGACAGTATTGTTATTGCTACTAAATCAGGAGCCAAAGATAAGAAGACATTTCTCGAAAATCTCGATTTATCTCTTAAGCGATTAGGAGTAGATTATATAGACATATATCAACATCACGGAATATCTTCTGAAGAATCCTATGCCCAGATAATGGGTGAAGAAGGAGCGTTTGAAGGTATGATGGAAGCTGTGCAGTCCGGGAAGGTTAGATTTCCGGCTTTTTCCAGTCATTCCATACCTCTTTCACTTAAGATAATGAAAGAAAACCACTTCGATGTGATTCAGCTTCCCTTTAACTATGTTGATGATACAGCCGCAGAAGAAGCTATCCCGTTAGCTAAGCAGCTGGATATGGGTTTCATAGCCATGAAACCTTTCGGTGGGGGTCTGCTGAGTAATGCCAGATTGTCGATGAAATATCTATCTCAGTTTGACAATATCGTACCCGATCCCGGTATAGAAAAGCTGTCGGAAATGCAGGAGATAGTATCAATACTAAGTGAACCGGTTGGTTTTACGGTAGAGGAAGCCGCTGCAATCGAAAGAGAGAAACTGGAGCTGGGAGACAGTTGGTGTCATCGATGTGATTACTGTCAACCCTGTCCGCAATCTATCGGAATCAGTGGAGTATTAACGGTCGAGAGTATGATAAAGCGCGTACCGCCGGATAGAGCAGTATCTATGTCAAGTGAAAATATGGATAAAGCAAGAAGCTGTATTGAATGTGGGGTATGTATGACGCGATGTCCATACAACCTCAACATTCCAAAACTACTTAAGGAACGTGTCAGTTTCTGGGACAAGTATATTGCCGAACTATCCTAGTCTCTCACTTTTGATATAGGGTAGGATATATTATCAACTATTGCAGACAGTTATATCTGCTATATATGCTAGCTATGCTAGCTAGCATTTCGACCATGACCATGAATTCCCGAGTAACAAATCATAATAAATTTTATAGGAGTAAGAATGAAGACAGAGAGAACAAGAAAATCAGGCAGCAATCTTTTCGGTAGGAAGAATATAGGAAGATTAGCTCAAAGAGTGATGAATATTGTTCTCACTCTGACAATACTTTTTGGAGTTTTTGCCAGTTTAGGAGTTCCATTTACACAGGCAGCCATATCTTACGATTCAGATCTCAATAAGTATGTAAGTACCGTACAGATATTTGACAAAAAGAACGATGATGAAGTAATTGATGGTGGCGAGTGTATTAAGGGTGATGAGTACCTCATACAAATTAGTTTTAGTGAAATTGATGATGGCAGGCAGTTCAAACATGACTCTGAGGGTTTTTTAGTATACAACTTACCAGCAAATCTCATTCTAACGGAAACCTATAATGGGGTTGAGATCATAGACGATAAGACAGACGAAGTTGTAGGGTATTTTTATGCTGACGCAGGTACTAATGTAATCAAGGTAAAATTCCTTGAAGTAGAAAGAGAAGTCAACGGTGTAACTTCACAAAAAATCTTTTTTGACCATTTTGAGAATACTACCTTCTTCTTATTCTTGGATGCAACATTTACTCAACTTGGAGATAACCAAGATATAGACTTCGGTAATGGAGTAACAATTGAAGTAACAGTAGAGCAACACGAACCTGAAATCGAACTTGCAAAAGATGCAGTGTTAGATAGAGATAATGAGATTGTAGAGTATACAGTTTCGCTAACTGCAGAAAAAGGAGATTGGTTGGTTCATGATTTTTGGGATGAACCAAGAATCACTGATTGTAAAGAGATCGCTGGTGAGGGATTCTATTGGAACCTCAATGAGTACATAATCGGTAAGACTCTGTACATAGATGTGTTATCAGCTGATGGTACTCTAAAAGGTTTAGACATTAAAGCAAAGAAAGATGGTACAGGTGATATTACATATACTATAGATAACGACTTATATAACATGGATGGCTATTTCCAGAGGATAACATTTGATTTTCCTGGTGGCGGATTCACTCTGCTGGAAGGTGAAACCCTTCTAGTTACATATGAAATCGACTACG